>JADLFD010000187.1 GCA_020845805.1 Verrucomicrobiales bacterium
CGCGGACTCCCCCTGGGTGCGGGTGGGTGTGTACCCGGCCGGCACTCAGAATCGTGCTATCGAAGTGAAGGAGCCCGCCGAAGGGGACGCACAGTGGTATCGGATCCGGGTGGGAAACGAGTGACTGTAGGGGGTCGGGGTCGGCCGGCAGGAAGATGAGGGCAGGAAGATGAGCGCGCGTGCGGTTCTCCGAAGCTCTTCGGTCTCGATCTTCCTGCCCCTATTTTCCTGCCCAAATTCGGCTTCGGGGGAATCTACTGAGTATTCCCGTCGCGGTCGCTTGAGGCGTGTTCATCGAGCCCAGTGCTGGCTGGCCACTCGGACCTGAGGGGAGTGGGGATCAGGAGCGGAAAAGTTGGCCGAGGCTTTTTCCGAGCAGGCGGCTGGCCAGGAGCAGTGAACTGGCGAGGATGAGCATGCCGACCACCCCGAGGGCGCAGGCGACGCTGCCGGCGTTGGGATCGATACGGCCCATGAGCAGCCAGATCATCTTGGTGATGGGGTAGAAGGATTCCTTCATCGCGAGGATGAGGCCGTCGCTGACCTCGAGCATGGCGAGGGAGAACGTGAGGATCGTTCCCGCGACGAGGTGAGCCATGACCAGGGGCAGGGTGATGCGGCGGAGCGTTCGCCAGGAGGAGGCTCCGAGGTTGGCGGAGGCTTCCTCGAGGGTGAGGCTGGTCTGTTGGAACCCGGCGTAGGCGGATCGCACGATGTAGGGAAGCCGTCGGATGGCGTAACTGATGACCAGCAGGACCGTGGGATTCTCGCGCGGGTTGAGCCAGGCGGCCTTGACGTCGAACGCGGCGACATAGCCGAAGGCGATGACCAGTCCTGGCAGTGCGAGGGGGAGCATGGCCACGGCGTCGAGGAGTCCCGCGAACCGGATGCGCCGACGAGTGAGCACCCAGGCGATGGCCACCCCGATGACGAGGTCGAGCAGCGCGCTGAGGCTGGAATAGGTGAGACTGTTGCGGAGGCTCTGGGTGATGGTGTCCTGGGCGGCCAGCTCCCGAAAATGTTCGGAGGTGAGGGTGTCCGGGAGCACGGAGAAGAACCAGCGCCCGGCGACGGACTGGAGCAGGACCGCCAGATGCGGGAGGAGAGCGATGGCGGCGAGCGTTCCAGCGCCGAGCCAGAGGAGCAGGGTTTGGCGGGGGGTGGCGCGGGTGGTGGCACCGCTGGTGTGGCCTCGCGCGATCATGGCATGACTGCGCCCGGCGAGAAACCGCTTGGAGACCAGGAAGAGTGCCAGGGTCAGGAACACCACTGAGACCACCATGGCGTAGCCGAGCGGGTTGGTGTTGATCTCGACCAGCGAGTCAAAGATCAGGACCGGCACACTGGCCGAGTAGCCGAAGATGAGGGGCGTGCCGAGGTCGGTGAAGGACCAGATAAAGACGATGATCGCGCCGGCGAACCAGCCGGGGAGGAGGAGCGGGAGGGTGATGGTACGGAACTGGCGCCAGGGCGTGGCGCCCAGATTCTGGGCGGCCTCGCGCAAGGCGGGGTCAATGCCGGCGAGGGCGGCCGAGACGTTCAGGTACATGACCGGGTAGAGGCTGAGCACCTGGAGCACGACGATGCCCCAGAAGCCGCCGGAGCCCAGCCAGTCCAGGGGACGCGCCGGATCGTTGAGTCCGAACTCGGTGAGCAGAAGGTTGAGCGAACCGTAGCGGGCGAGGAGTTGTTTGAGGCCGATGGCGCCGACGAACGGCGGCATGATCAAAGGCACCAGCAACAGTCCGTTCAGCAGGGTTTGACCGCGGAACGCGTAGCGCGTGAGGAAGTGGGCGAGGGGCAGCGTGAGCAGGGTGGTCAGCAGCGTGGTGAGTGAGGCGAGCAGCGTGCTGTTGATCATGGCCTGCACCGCCAGCGGGTTTTCCGCCGCCTGCACGAAATAGCGCAGCGTGAAGCGTCCCTCCACGAGGAAGGCCTCCCGGAGCATGTAGCCCACCGGGTAGAGGAGAAACACGCCGAAGAACGCGGCCAGACCCAGCACGATTAGGGCCGTTCCCGGCGTGAGACGTCGCGTGGGCTCCATCGCCGCGGACTCTGGCCCGAGGCGGCGGCGGACTCAACCGATGAAGTCGGCCCCGCGCGCTACTCTCCCGACAGGCAGTACAAGGCTCGGTGGCCGCGGAGCAGGAGGTCCTTGCCCACCGCGGCGGGCGACGCGTCGAACCGGTCCTCGAGGGCATTGACGCTGAGGATCTCGAGCTGGGGAGCGTGTCGGATCACCGCCGTCTTGCCGTCGCGCCCGACCAGGTAGACACGGCCGGCGGCCGTGATCGGAGAGGCATAGACGCCGAACACGCCTTCGATGCGCGCGGCCTCGAAGTCCGGTCGGCCGGACCGGGCGTCGAGCCGGGACAGCGTGGCGTTATTGCCGGCCACGAAGTAGAGGGTGTCCTCCAGGAGGATGGGGGACGGCACGTAGGGTGTGCCGCGGTCATGGCGCCAGCGGATGGCCTCCGTGCCGGTCAGGTCTCCACTGCCGCCGAGGCGGATGGCGAGCAACGCGTTGCCGCGGTGGCCGCACACGGCATAGAAGGTATCCAGGGAGACCACGGGCGACGCGACGACATTCGGGAACAGACCGGCGCATTCCCAGAGCGGCTTGCCGGTGGCGAGGTCGTAACTGCGGATTCGGTTCGGGGCGGTGAGCACCACCTCGGTGCGACCTGGGCGGTCGATGATCAAGGGGGTGGACCAGGTGGTAGGTTCATCGCGCTGCTGGCGCCAGAGCTCGCGTCCGGTATCGCGGTGGAGAGCGACGACGAAGTCCTCGCCTTCATGGTCCCAGGGCACGACCACCGTCTGTCCGTGCAAGGCGGGGGAAGCGCCTTCGCCGAAGTTGTTGCGAGTGCGCATCTGGCCCAGGCGCACCTTCCATTTCACTCCGCCGGAAAGGTCCAGGGCGTAGACCCCGCGGGATCCAAAGGAGGCGACGAGGGTTTCTCCGTCGGTCACAGGTGACGAGGAGGCGAATCCATGGTCGCGGTGATGACCTTCGTGCGGGATCTCCTCGGTCAGGGTCCGGGTCCAGGAAATCGCGCCGGTGGATCGGCTGAGGGCGATGACCTGGAAGGCATAGGGCGCGGTCGGCGCTTCACTGCGAGGTGCGTTGCCGGGGGCGGGCGGGGGGCTCCCGGCGGGGGCGGGAAGCGGGGTTTTCGTGTCGCCGGCGGTATTGACTGCGGTCAGGAGGTACACCGTGTCCTTCACCAGGATGGGGGTGGAGGTTCCGAAGCCGGGGATGGAGGTTTTCCAGCGCACGTTTTTCGATTCACTCCAGGTGAGGGGCGGAGTGGCCTCCGGGGCCACTCCGGTGCCGAGCGGACCGCGCCACTGCGGCCAGTCGCCGGCGGGGGCGGGGGCAGCGGTGACCAAGCCTGCGAGCTTGAAGGTGAGGGTCAGCGCGAGGAGCGACATCTGGCGCGGGGAGGGGGCAGGCAAAGCGTGACAGAAGCGCGGTAAGGCCGGGCACATGCCAGCTCCAGACTCCGGCCGGGCAGGGAGAGGTTACACAAACTCCGCGCCGGAGAAGCGGGGTCGCTCGAGGGTCACCGCGGACAGGGGCGTCAGAGCGCGTGCAGGAACAGCAGGGTGATGTCGCGCTGGCTGCGGCGGTCGAGGAGGGCGCGGTACCGGCGCACGTAACCGGAGATGTCGCAGGTGATGATCACCTCGAACGTGCGGCTGCGGACGGTGAAGTAGGAGAGGATGCGCTGGCGTTCTTCCGGGTTGTCGATGGGGATGGGGATCTGCGCGGGGGACCGGAAGGGCATATCGTCGTCGGTGCCGTCGGAGCCGTCCGGGCCACGGCGAGCCTGGAGGATGAAACTGGCGGTGATATCGTCGAGTCCGGCGAGTTGGAGGGTGCGTTCGGAACAGGTGTTGATGTTGACCTGCGGAGCGGACACGGAGGCGAAGAGATCATGGAAGCCCTCGGTGATGTAGGGCGTTTCGTCGAGGTGCGCGAGCGCTCCGGGAGCGGCGACGGGTTGGTCACGGACGACATTGGTGGAGCCGGATCCCCAATAGATTTCCGGGGTCATTCCCTTGATGAGGAGGAGTTCGCTGAGATCGTCGATGGGCCCGTTCTTGGCGTAGTAGGGCGGGTCGAGGCGCAGGTAGAAATCCTCGGACTCGGCGCCATTGATGCCTGGATCGTGGTCGGTATCGCGCCAGTCGAGGATGGAATCGACGATGGTACCGTGGGCGCTGGCATCGACATTGATGAGGGCCAGCGCGTAGCCGAGCACGAAGCGGTCGGCGTTATTGATGTTGAAGCGTCGTTCCTGATCGGTGATCTGGATGGCGAAGCGGCCGTGGCCGAGGATGTTGTCGGTGAGCGAGATTCCGGCCAGCACGTCATTGGTGATGGCGGCCGTGCCGCCGGCCCATTTTTGGTTGAGGGCATCGTACATGCGGCCCTCGGGCGAGAGCAGTTCCTGGGCGAGCACGTACCGCGCGAGTTCGACCCCGGAGCGTGCGAGCCATTCCATTTCGGCGTCGTTCTCGTAGTTCTGGGCGAGGCGCGATTCCACCTTCATCGAGTAGGTGAAGCCGGCGACGATGGCCGTGAGAATGATGATCGCGCCCATCACCAGGATGAGGGCGACGCCGGACTCCGAGGTTCGCGAGGGGGCGCGGACTTTCATGGCGTGGTGCGGCCGCCGGTGCCGGGGTTGAGGGGCGGCGCGTTTGGGTCCCCGGGGTTGTTCGGGTTGGGCACCGCGTTGGTGGCGTTGCGATTGGGGAGGCGTGGCACGACGCGTCCCTGCAGTTCCACCGGAACCGGGGACGCGGAGAGCGCGACTGTTTGGACCTGAACCGCCTGGGGTTTGGATGGGTCCCCGCCGCGTTCGCCCACGCCGATGAGGAAGCGCACTACCGAAGGCAATTGATTGGAGGAGGTCCATTCGGCGAGCCACTCCCCGCGGCGCGCGTCCCAGAACTCGAGCAGGAAATCCGTGACCTCGTTGGCGAGGGTGATGGGATAATCGGTGTCGAAGGCGTTGGTGGCGAGCAGCAGCGGGTACTGGCGCATGACGAGGTTTGGGTACCCGTTGGTTCCGTTCTCGACCTCGAAGGTGACGCGGCGCAGGGATTGATCGCCGAACATGCCGCTGCCGGGAAAGGAATCGGGCAGGTGCGACGCGACGCTGAGGTAGGCGAACTGGCCGCTGGTGTCCGCCACGAACGCGTAGAAGGGCTGGTTCTGCTGGAACACCTGGACTCCCTCGATGGCGTCCTGCAGGGCCAGCGTGGCGATGCGTGAGCGTTGGGCGTGGAGGGCGGCCTTATCCGCCGCCTGCTTGGAGCGAAGGATGGCGATCCAGGTCGAGTAGATGACCGCCAGGACCATCATCAGGATCCCGAGCGCGAGCATCACCTCGAGCAGGGTGAAGGCGAGTTCTGGTGTCCGGCCTGGCGCCAGGCGGGCGGAGGCGTGAGCGGTACGCCGGGGTGGAGCGCCCGGGGTGGAACGACGTGAGCGCATCAACGCCCTCCTCCCACGCGGGTGGAGCCGCCGCCCGCGCGGGTGGCGGAATCGGGTCGGAACAGCAGGATGACGAGTTCGGAGTCCGGTTCACGTTCGCGTTGGCGGTAGACTTCGAAGCGCACCTCGTAGAGGCCATTGGTCCCGACCATGGTGATTTCGCGGCGCCACTCGTGATTGGGGTGGAGATCGCCGAAGTCCCCGGATTCCGAGCCTTCCTCCAGCCGGTTGGTGAGCGAGATTTCCGCGGCCAGGCTGCTGGCGTCCACGGAGGTGTGCTGCAGCGCGCGCGCGATGCGCAGGTTGGTGGAGGTGATTTGCAGCAGGACGAAGGTGATGCCGAAGAGGAGGGCCATGGCCAGGGACACCTCCAGCAGCGTGAATCCGCGGCGCAGGGTGGTGGCGCGGGGGAGGAGAGGGCGAGGGGAGGGGAGCCTCATGGGATCAGCGCATGATCTCCAGGCGCGGGATGGCGGTGACCACCTCGAGGCTGATCTTGCGCCAGGCGGTGGAGCCGACGCGCAGGACGATGGTGAACTCGTCGCAGGTGCCGTTGGGATGGAACCGCACGTGGGCCATCTCCTCGTCCTTCATCTCGGTGAAATTGACGTCGAGCAGCTCGATGGAGACCGATTCATCGAGCGTGCCGAAGAACGGCTTGGGGGCGTTGGCGGTGAGCCCTCGGCGGGGCGGGGCGGGGACGTCGGGATCGGCGAGGCCTCCGGCCAGGTCGCTGGTGCCGGACGCGGGGGAGCGGCGCGGCATGGTGAGGGACGAGTGGCCTGGCTGGACGGAGAAGGTGCGTTCGCGCGGGGCGATGACCAGGTCGGTGGTGGCATTATTGAGGATGGCCATGGTGCGCGCGTTGCGGCAGGCGTCCTCCACCACATGCACCGCCTGGTAGACCGCATCGCGGTGCATGGTTTTTTTGACGAAGGGAATGCTGATGGCCATGACCATGGCCGCCATGCCGACCACGATCATCACCTCGAGGAGGGTGAAGGCGCGGGTGTGGCGTTGCATCAGCGGTTCAGGTTCTGCGTGATGGAGAACATGGCGGACACCACGCTGAAGAGGAGGAAGCCGACCCCGACCGCCATGGTGATGATCATGGCGGGTTCGATGAGGTTGGTGAGGACGCGCAGCTGGATGGAGAGTTCGCTCTCGTAGGTGCCGGCCAGATTCTCGAGCGAGCCCGGGACATCGCCGGTGTCCTCGCCGATGCGGATCAGGTCGATCATCAGCTGGGGAAAGACTTTCGACCGCGCCAGGGGTTGAGCGATGGTTTTCCCGTCGGTGACCTCCTCGCGGGTTTTGGCGATGGCCTCCTTGAGCACCACGTTGGGCATGATGGATTCGCTGATCTTGAGCGCGGTCAGGACCGGGACCCCGTTGGAAAGCAGTGTGGAGAGCGTACGGCAGAACTGTCCGAACAGGTGCAGGCGGATGACCTTGCCCACCACGGGTGCGTTGAGTTTCCAGCGATCGAGCGTGCGTCGTCCGGAGGGTGTGGCGCGGTAGCGGTTGAGGATGACCCAGGTGGCGATGACCAGGAGGAGGAGGAGCCACCAGTATTGGCTGAAGAAGTTGCTCAGGCTGATGACCATCATGGTGGAGGTGGGCAGCTTGGACTCCATGCCATCGAAGATGGTCATGAACTTGGGCAGCATCACCGCCATGAAGAAGACGATCACCGCGAGTCCGACCAGGGCCACGATCGACGGGTAGATCATCGCCGAGGTGAACTTGGACTGCACCTCGGCGAAACGTTCGTAGTGTGCGCCGAGGCGGCGCAGCACGTCGACGAGCGAGCCGCTCTGTTCGCCGGCGCGCACCATGTTCACGAACAGGTCGGAGAACACGCGGTTCTGGCGCGACATGGAGTCGGACAGCGACTTGCCCTCCATGACGTCCTGCTTGAGCTGCCGGCTGACGTCGGAGGGGATGCCCTTGGTTTCCAGGTGCGTCATGCTGTTGAGCGCGACGGTGAGGGGCATGCCGGACTTGAGAAGATTGGCGAGCTGTTGGCTGAAGGTGCCCAGCTCCTGCATCTTGGGTTTGCGCTGTCGCCGCACCAGGGCGCGGAGGGCAGGAGGAAGCCAGCCGCCCCGGGTGTCGGCGCTCCCCGCGGCGGGGCGGCCCGGTTTGCGGGTATCGACAGGAGCCCCGCCTTGCACCGAGACCGGGAACAGGCCGGAGCGCTCGAGTTGCACGAGGGCGGTGGCGCGGTCGGGTACGTCCAGGACCCCCTGAACCACTTCGCCGCTGCGACGTCTTGCCTTGTACGAGAATTGCGCCATCCGAGGGTCCTCAATCAATCAACCAACTGGCTTTACTTCAAACCCGGCTGCCGTCCGAAGTTGCGCGGCGCGCGGGGAGAGTGCGAGAGCGCAGGTATGAACGTGGGCGAACCGCGGCACCGCGGTGGGAAAGGGGATCATGCCGGGAGAGGGGCGTGCTGCGTGACGTGGGCCGGGAGCGTCCGGGTAGGGAGGGGGGTCTCGTTGGCACTGCCGCGGCGGTAACCCAGGAGGTCGAGCGTGACCTGCGAATAGCCGATTTCGCGTAAGCGCTGGGCCACGAGCGCCTGGCGTCCCTCGGTGAGGATGCGCGGCAGTTCCGCGGTTCCGATCTCCAGCCGCGCGAGGGCGCCGCCCCGGATTTCATGGTGTCGGACCCGGACATCCACGAAGCCCTGGGCCCGCAGGCAGGCTTCGGCGGACTCGATCATGGCCAGTTTCTCGCGGGTCACTTCCTCCCCGTAGGGAATACGTGAGCTGAGGCAGGCGAGTTGCGGCTTGTCGGCGGTGGGCAGGCCCAGCAGGGCGGAAAGGGTGCGAATCTCGGCCTTGGTCATTCCCGTGTCACGCAGGGGGGCGCGCACCTGGAATTCGGCGGCCGCGCGGGCGCCGGGGCGGTGATCTCCGAGGTCGCTGGCATTTTCGCCGTAGGCGAGGACAGCGAAGCCTTCCCGCTGGGCCAGGGGGGCCAGTTCCTCGAAGAGCGAGTGCTTGCAGAAGTAACAGCGGTTTTGCGGATTGGCCAGGTACGCGGGGTTGTCGAACTCCCGCGTGGTCACCACGCGGAGCGCAAACCCGAAGCGCGTGGCCAGCTCCACCGCCTCGGCCAGCTCGGAGCGCGGCAGACTGGGTGAGTCGGCGATGACGGCCAGGGCACGTGCGCCGAGTTCCTGGTGGGCCACCAGGGCGAGGAAGGCGGAGTCCACCCCACCCGAATACGCCGTGACACACGATCCAAAGGATCGCAGCAGTCGGCGCAGCTCCTCGAGTTTGGTGTACGGCACGTGCGCAGTCTGCCAGCGGGCCAGGGGGTTGTCGAGGGATGGCCCGGGACGAGGGAATTCCAACCTTGTCCAAGGCCGGCTGGTTATTACGCTGCGCGCGCTTGCCGTTTCCCCTGTTCCCATTCGAAGCGTGGCGCCGCAGTCGGGCGGTGCTCGTCGCCTTGCTCCTGGCAGGAGTGGGTCACGGACCGGGGGCGCACGCGGCCGAACCGCGTGGTTGGAACATGGAATCCGGAGCGCGCTGGCGGGAGCTGGAGCCCGGCGTGGGGCGCGTCGGCGGCGGGTTCACGCGGCTGGATCCGGAGACCACGGGGGTCCGCTTCACCAACGAACTGCGCGGGGACCTTTCGCTCACCAATGCGGTGGCGCATAACGGCTCCGGGGTGGCGTTGGGGGACGTGGACGGCGATCAGCTGCCGGATTTGTATTTCTGTGCACTCGACGGTCCGAACCGGCTGTATCGCAACAGGGGTGGGTGGGTGTTCGAGGAGATACCGTTGACCGAGGCCGCGTGCGTCGGACAGCGCTCGACCGGGGCGGTGTTCGCCGATGTGGACGGCGACGCGGATCTCGATCTCCTGGTCAACGGGATCGCGACGGGCACGCGCTTGTTCCTGAATGACGGAAGAGGCGGGCTGAAGGAGGCGACGGACACGGGGCTATCGCGAACCGCGTCGGCCACGTCGCTGGCGCTGGCAGACATCGATGGCGACGGGGATCTGGATCTCTATTGCACGCACTACGTGGACGTCATGTATCTCGCGGATCCCACGACCCGCTTCGCGGTGGCGCGCGAGGGGTCGGCGTGGCGGGTGACCCGCGTGAACGGGGAATCGACATCGCTGCCCAAGTGGAAAGACCGCTTTGAGGCGTTGCCCGACGGGCGGGTGCGCGAGTTACCGGAGTACCATGGGCTTTACCGGAACGAGGGCAGCGGGCGCTTCACCCCGATCCTGTTCGAGCCGGGCGTTTTTCTCTCGGCGGAGGGCCAGCCCATCGCGCCGTACCGGGACTGGGGTTTGTCGGTCATGTTCCGGGATCTTAACGGGGACCGTGCGCCGGACCTGTACGTGTGCAACGACAACGCGTCACCTGATCGCATCTGGCTGAACACCGGGCGCGGGAGTTTTCGCGCGGCGGAACCCTGGCGGTTCCGGCACACCAGCCGATCGTCGATGGGCTTGGATGTGGCCGACGTGGACCGCGACGGGCGCGACGATCTGGTGGTCTTGGACATGCTGGCGCGGTCGGCCGCGCGGCGGCAGCGGCAGTTGATGCGCGAGAGTCCGGATCCGGCGGGGATCGAACGGGCGGAGGACGTGCCGCGGTTCAATCGGAACACCCTGTTTCTGGGGCGTGCCGACGGGAGCTATGCGGAGGTGGCGCTATGGGCCGGGGTGGCGGCGAGTGATTGGTCATGGGGAGCGGCCTTTCTCGATGTGGACCTGGACGGCTACGAGGATTTGCTGGTCACGAACGGGTTCGAGCACGACGTGATGGACCAGGACAGCCACGACCAGATGCGCACCCGGCGGCTGACCCCGGACCAGCGACGACGCCTGCGCCAGTTCCATCCAGCCTGGCCGACACCGAACGCGGCGTGGCGCAACCGGGGCGACGGCACCTTCGAAGATCGGGGTGCGGCCTGGGGTTTTGACACTCCGGGCATCTCGTATGGCCTCGCGCTGGCGGATTTGGACGGGGATGGCGACCAGGACGTGGTGGTGAACCAGTTGAACGGCGCGGCCGGAGTGTATCGGAACGACGCTCCCGGCCCGCGCGTGGCGGTTCGGTTGGCGGGGCGCGCGCCGAACACGGCGGGAATCGGCGCTCGTCTGGTGGTGAAAGGCGGACCGGTGACGCAGAGCCAGGAGATGATCAGCGGCGGCCGGTACCTTTCCGGGGATCAGGCGATCCGAGTGTTCGCCGCACGGACGGCAGGTCAGGAGTCCTTGCGTCTGGAGGTCACCTGGCGCGGCGGGGCGCGATCCGAGCATCCGTTGCGACCGGGGACCCTCTGCGAAGCGATCGAACCGGAGGTGAAGGTGGTGCCGAATGTCACCAACGCGCTTGCCGTGGAAGTGGGCGACGCGTGGTTCCGAGATCAACGCGTCCAACTCGACCATCGGCACGAAGAGGATGGGTTCGATGACACGGCCGTGCAGCCCCTGCTCCCGCGTCGACTCAGTCGGCTGGGACCGGGCGTGGCGTGGGTGGACTTGGATGGCGACGGGTGGGAGGACCTGGTGGTGGGTTCGGGGAAGGGTGGGAGCGTGTCGACGCGTCTCAACCAGGCGGGAGCGGGATTTCGTGCCGGCGCCACCAGCGGGCCGGTGACGGCGGATCTCTCGGGTGTGGTCGGGTGGCCCGATGGTCGCGGCGCACGGTTCGTGATCGCGGCCCGGGGAATCGGGGACTTGGTTCCTGGTCGGGAGTCGCGTTCCGCCCTGGTTCGGTGGGCACCTGGCTCGTCGATCCAGAAGGGTGCCTGGCCCGAGGGAATCGCGGTGGAGGGGGACCCCGTGGCTCCCGGTCCGGTGGCTTTGGGGGACTTTGATGGCGACGGGGATCTGGACGTGTTCGTGGGCGGGCGGCACCGGCCGGGGCGCCATCCGGAGTCCGTGTCTTCGGTACTCTGGCGCAATGACGGCGGCGAGTGGGTGCGTGACCCGTTGTTGAATCAGCCGTTCCAGGCGCTGGGTCGCATCAGCGGTGCGGTCTGGGCGGATTGGGATGCGGATGGCGACGCCGACCTGGCGATGGCGCAGGAGGGGGGGGCGTTGAAGGTGTTCCGGAATACGGCCGGAAAGTTCGAGGACGTCACGGCCGCGCTGGGGTTGGGCGATCACACCGGTTGGTGGAACAGTATCACGGTGGGGGATTTCGATGGCGATGGGCGCGTGGACCTCGCGGCTGGGAACTGGGGATTGAACTCGGCGTACGAACTGTACCGGCCGGGTCCGTGGCGGTGGTACTTTGCGGACGCGCAATCCGACGGCGTGGTCGAGGTGGTCGAGGCGTGGCGGGAGGAGGGCGTTTGGCGGCCGATGCGTTCGCGGTCGTGGTTGGCGCGCGGTTTTCCCGATCTGGCGCAACGATTCCCCACGCATGCTGCGTTCGCCGGCGCGACCGTGGAGGAGGTGTTGGGCGCAGGCGGAGGTCAGATCCCGTTTTTGGAGGTGAACCGATGGGAGTCGGCGGTTTTCCTGAATCGCGGGACCCGGTTTGAGTTCCGGCCGCTGCCGCGCGAGGCGCAATGGTCGCCGGTTTTTGGAATGAGCGTCGCGGATTTCGATGGGGACGGCGTGGAGGATTTGTTCCTGGGGCAGAACTTTTTTGGGAGCACCTGGGATGTGTCGCGTGACGACGCCGGTCGGGGCCTATGGTTGCGGGGTCGTGGGGACGGGACGTTCGAGGTGGCGGAGACGGGGGTGACGATCACTGGCGAGATGCGGGGCGTGGCGGTGGCGGACTACGATCACGACGCCCGGCCGGACCTGGTCGTCACGCAGAACGGGGGGGCCACGGTCTTGATGCAGAACCAGCGGGCGGCGGTGGGAATCCGTGTCCGGCTGGAAGGCGGAGTGGGAAATCCGGAGGGGGTGGGCGCGGTGGCCCGGTGGGTGGCGGCGGACGGACGTCGCGGGCCGGTGCGCGTCTTTCATGCGGGGGCGGGCTACTGGTCGCAGGACGCGTCGGTCCGGGTGCTCAGTTCCCCGCCGGGTCCGGGCGCCTCAATCTGGGTACGGTGGCCGGGAGGTCGGGAGGAGGTCGTGGCCTTGAAGCCGGGCCAGCGCGAGGTCAGCCTGCGCACGCCGGAAGGCAAACCATGAAAGCGGGATCGGCACGAAGAACACGGGAAGTCGCCAGATGGTGGGCGTGGTGTGTGGCGTTGGTGAGCGCGCTGCAGGGACTGGCGGGATCCGCGCGCGGCGCGGAATCGACGCCTGTTTCAGGACCGTCCATCCCCGGGTTGGTGCTGTCGACCAACCTGGTCTTCATCAAAGCAGGGTCGTTTACCCGTGCCCACCAGCAGGTCGTCACCCTCACCCGTGATTATTGGATGTCGAAATACGAGGTGACCCAGGGGGAGTTCCTCGCCCTGATGGGACGGAATCCGAGTCATTTCACGGGGGATCCGCGGCGGCCGGTGGAGAAAGTGAGCTTCCTGGAAGCCCACTCCTACTGTGTGCAGTTGACCCGCCGCGAGCGTGAAAGCGCGCGACTGACTGCGGACTACGAGTACCGGTTGCCCACCGAGGCGGAGTGGGAGTGGGCCTGCCGCGCGGGCAGCACAAACCGCTTCAGCTTCGGGGATGACGAGGCGGCGGCCGTGGACCACGCCTGGACCGAGGAGAACAGCGAGGCGGGCACGCACCCGGTGGGACTCAAGCAACCGAACGCGTGGGGACTCTACGACATGCATGGCAACGTCTGGGAATGGTGTCGCGACTGGTTCGCCGAGTTTCCGACCGGGCCGCAAACCGATCCGTCCGGGCCGGAATCCGGGAAGTTCAAGGTGTTTCGCGGCGGTTCCTGGAATCATCAGGCCAAGTTTGCGCGTTGCGGAAACCGGTTCGTGATGGCGCCGGCGAATGGGATCTTCTTTGTGGGGTTTCGCGTGGTGCTCGCGCCGGTCTTCGCCCCCGCGCGGGCCGCCGCGGGGGGGTAGCTGGGTGCTTTGGGACATTTGTGCGGTCCGCCTGGTAAAACGGGCTTTACAGGATTGGAGCCTTGTGCTTTTTAGCCACGCCCGGCTTACCTCGCGCTGGGTTTCCCAACTACCGCACTACCAAGACCCCGGACGACTGCCTATGAATTCCAGACAACCACTGCTGGTCCTGGCGTCCCTGGCCACCGCCTTGTTCCAAGGCGGGGCCTTCGCCAACGACATCGAGCCCGGAAAGGAAAAGTACACCGCCATCAAAGCGCCCAAGCCGATCGTCTTGGACGGCGATCTCTCCGAGTGGAGTGGAGCGCAGGTGCTGGCCGATCCGCGTTTCTCCGTGCCCAAGGGCTCGGGCGACGGTGGTAACCTTGTGTTCTTCGAGCTCTTCGATGTCGGGGGTCCAGGCACCGCGGTGTGGACGGGTCCGGACGACCAGACTTCAGCGGTGCAGGTCGTGTACGACGACGATAACGTCTATTTTGGATTCGTGGTGACCGACGAATACCACGAGAACGCCGCCAACAGCGCGTGGAACGGAGACTCGGTCCAGTTGATGATCGCGGACGCCGCACGCGAGACCAAGGTGGCACTCTACAATTACGCTCTGGGAGGTACGGAGGACGCGCTGGGCGAGATCATCGTGAACCACGAGGAAGGCCCCGGCGGAACCGAAGCGATCGTGAAGCGCAACTCCGCCACCAAGCGCACCACGTACGAGATCAAGCTTCCCAAGGCCGCACTCGGGTTGGAGACGCTGGCGGGCGGCACTCAGTTCGGTTTGGGCATGGCGATCAACGACGGTGACCTCGACGCGCCCGGCCAGCAGGGCTGGGGCGGTCTCGGCGCGCACGCTATTGTCCATGGCAAGACCCCGTCCGAGACCGCGCTGGTGACCTTGGCCGCGGTGAACGACATCGAATTGGGGAAGGATTTCTACATTGCCAACGCGGCTCCCAGGCCGATCGTCCTGGACGGCAACCTGGGTGAGTGGAGTGGCGTTCCAGTGTTGTCAGATCCCAAATTCTCGACTCCCAAAGGCTCAGGCCGCGGGGGATCATTGGTGCTTTTCGAGCTGTTTGACGTTGGCGGACCCGGTACCGCGGTATGGACCGGGCCCGACGACCATACTTCGGCAGTCCAGGTAGTGTACGACGCCGAGAATGTCTATTTCGGTTTCGTGGTGACGGACGAGTACCACGAGAACGCCGCGAACAGCGCATGGAACGGCGACTCCATCCAGTTGATGATCGCCAATGACAAGCGCACCGAGAAAGTAGCCCTCTACAACTACGCGCTGGGTGGGGTGGAGGATGCCCTCGGGGAAATCATCGTGAATCACGAAGAGGGCCCGGGTGGGACGGAAGCCGTAGTCACGCGCAACTCCGCCACCAAGCGCACCATCTACGAGATCAAGCTTCCCAAAGCCTCCCTCGGGATCGAAGCGCTGGGCCTCGGCACGCAGTTCGGCCTCGGCATGGCCATCAACGATGGTGACCTCGACGCGCCTGGCCAGCAGGGCTGGGGCGGACTCGGCGCGCACTCGATCGTCCATGGCAAGACCCCGTCCGAGACGGCGTTGGTGACCCTCGGTACCGGCAGTGCCAGCGCGGATCTGGCCTTCCTCTCGGCGGTGAATCCCACCATCAACGGGTTCAGCTTCCGCGCGAATGACAAGGGCAGCTCGGTGGTGAACGCGTCGACCGTCAAGCTCGTGATCGATGGCCAGACGGTCACCCTCGTCGCCAGCCCCAAGAACATCGACGCCACGGACTTCACCTACACGCGCACCGCGCCGTACGCGCCCAGCTCGGATCACACGTACTCGATCGAGTTGAAGGACACCGCGGGCAATACCGTGACCTCCAGCGGCACGTTCAAGACCATCTACTACGGCATCCTCGCGCGCAGCGCGCAGGCGGCCACGGTGGACACCTCGAAGCGCGGCTTCATCTGGAATGTGTTCCAGAACGAGAGCTACACGCACACGTCGCTTGCCGAGACCGAACTCGCCCTGGCCGGACGCCTCGTCAACGCCGAGGGCACGCCGGTCACCGAGAACCTGGCGGATCCCGCGGCCATCGGACCGGCGGCGGCGAATGGCGTGAAGGTGGGCAACCTCTACAAGTTCGAGATCCCCACCGTGATCAACCTGAGCCAGTTGGCGGGTGAGGCGAACGGCAACTTCCAGCCCGACGAACAGATGCCGGGCATCCCCGGCGTGAACGGCCTGGACGACGGCATCGATGCGGAAGTGATCACCTTCGTCGAACTGCCCGCCGGCTGGGTCAAGCTGGGCGTGAACAGCGACGACGGATTCCGCACTCAGGCGGGTTATATCAACACCCCCGCCGACGGCATCCTGCTCGGTGAATTCAACGGCGGCCGTGGAGCCTCGGACACCTTGTTCGACGTGTTTGTCCAGGATGCGGGGACCTATCCGCTCCGCACGATCTACCAGGACGGCGGTGGCGGCGGAAACATCGAGATCTTCTCGGTCAAAGCCGACGGCACGAAGGTCCTCCTGAACGACACCGACAACGGCGGGTTGCGTTCCTTCCGCGCGGGCACCGCGCCGGCGAAGCCGGTGGGTGAGCTGAAGTTCTCGAAGATCCAGAAGAACGCCAACGGTTCCATCACGATTGAGTGGACCGGTGCCGGCACGCTGCAGTCCGCCACTTCGGTGAGCGGTCCGTGGCAGGACGTGGCCGGTGCCTCGTCGCCGTACGTGCTGACCCCGACCGCGGGGCAGACTGTGCTCTTCGGTCGTCTGCGGCAGTAGGCCGCACCGATCCCATCCGCGGCGCGGCAGTTCCGCGCTGCCGACCTTCTCGCGAGGGCCGGACCCGGCAGGGTCCGGCCCTTTTTCTTTTCCGCGCGTCCCACCATGTCCCTGGCCCTGGGCATTCAATCACCGCGCAAGCCTTCTCGAATTCATCCGATAAGTTTCCTTGGGGATGGCATGAACCGCGGTCGCGCGGGGATTCGACTCGACACACCCGGGTGCGGCACGGCACAGGAACATCCCCGGAGCGCTATGAAGGTCATCCTGCCCAACTGCCGGAACCAGTTCACTCCGGCCGATCTCCGGTTCATCACCTCCACCGTGGCGCGCACCGAACGCCAGGAGCGCGCCGTGATGGAGTTGCTGTCCGATTCCGAATGCCGTGATCAGTTGCTCGACGAGGAGGCGTTGTATCGTGCGCTGCATGATTCACCGGCCTGCTCCGAGGTTTCCGAGCACTGCTACTTCTATGTGCTCGTCCGCCACGTGCTGCGCGAGGCCGGAATCGAGGACCGCCGGTTGGCCGATTATGTCGCCGAGATGCTGGCGGGCTTCGTGCGGGAGGAACATGCCACGCCGATGCGCGGCGATGACGGGCGTCCGATCCGGTACGTGTTCGAGATGCTGGCGGCGATGCAAAAGGCGGATGACCGGACGCGGTTCTGTATCCAGGCCCATCTGGGCAATCACACCCTCTTTGTCACGGGCCTGTTCCCGGATCGCATCCGGCGACAGACCGAGCGTTGCGGGGCGCCGGGCCTGGACTTTTACGAGGGGATGGGGCGCAGCAACTTCAAGGCAGCATCCGACCATCGGCTTGCGGGACGCTATGAGGTCGACGATGTCCTGGCGGGTTTGGCGGAGGCTTTTGGCGAGGTGCGCCGCGCCCTGAACGCTCTTTCCGATCGGGTCGTCTCGATCAGTTGAGTCCGTCAGGGCCGGTCATCCGGGGAAGCCTGCGCGTCCGGTCGTTCCTGACTCGGGCAACAGAATGGACCTGCGCCCATTTCGTCGACGGGTTCCAAACCCGCATCGACACCTTCCGCGGCGCGCGGCTAGTCTGCCCGGGTCTTGAGCCGCGCTCTTCAGAAACTCCCGCCGGAGGCACGATTGCTGTGCGAGTTGATCGCGCTGCCCAGCGTGAATCCGGCGTTCCTTCCGCCGGGGGATGCCCGGGCGGGCGAAGCTCGGGCGGGCGATTTTGTGGCGTCAGTGGCCGGCTCAGCGGGGCTGGCGGTGGAAGCACGGGAGGTTTTCCCTGGGCGCCGCAACATTCTGGCTCATTACACCCCGGCGGGGAGGATTCGGCAGCGCGTGGTCCTGGCGCCGCATCTGGACACCGTGGGCAGCGCGGACGGGGATGATTCGATTTTCGAGCCACGGGCGCAGGGAGGGCGGGTCTGGGGTCGCGGGGCATGCGACACCAAGGGGAGTGTCGCCGCCTTCCTGACCGCGCTCATGCAGATGGTGGAGGGAACCACGCGACCGCAGCACACCGAGGTGATTTTCGTGGGCCTGGTGGACGAGGAGCACGGCCAGGCGGGATCCCGCGCCCTGGTGAAGTCGCGGTTTCGCGCGGATCTGGGGATCGTGGGGGAGCCCACCTGCCTGAGCGTGATCACCGCGCACAAGGGGGATGTGTGGGCCCGGTTGGCCACGCGCGGCAAGGCGGCGCACGGAGCATGTCCGGATCGTGGCGTGAACGCGGTTCGGCTCATGGCGCGGGCGGTGGAACTGCTGGAGGACGAGTATGCCGCGTGGATCGCCCGACGTCGTCACCCGCTGCTGGGCCGGCCCACGGTGAACGTGGGTCTCATCCGGGGCGGCACCCAGCCGAACATCGTACCCGACCGCTGTGTGATCGAGGTGGATCGTCGCACCGTGCCCGGGGAGACGGAGGCGGCCGTCAAACGCGAGATGGTGGCCTTCCTGCGGAAACGCGGCATCGCCGTGTCGTTGGAGGACGTGAAGGGCGTGCCGGCGCCCCCGTTGGAGACGGATCCCGGCCTCCCGCTGGTGCGCGCATTCATGGACAACGCCGGGCAGCGGGACGCGCGCGGGGTGGACTATTTTACTGACGCCGCGGTGCTCGCCTCGGGAGGCACGCCGTGTGTGGTCTTCGGACCGGGGGACATTGCGCAGGCGCACACGGCGAGGGAATGGATCTCGATCCGATCCCTGGAGCGCGGGACGGCGCTGCTCCGGCGGTTTTTGGAACGGCTGCCGTGAGTTCCCCGGGTGCAACCCCAGTGCCGGCGGTCTCGACCGCGGCGCGGCGCGAGTGGCTCTCCTTCTTCCGGCAGGGCGGCTGGATGCTGCTGGCGGGAGGTTTGGCCGGGGTTTGCTTTTCGCTCACGCACACTCCCGCCAGCCAGATGGCCGTGCCGTCCGAGTACTCGGTGTTCACGACCCTGTTGGATTCCCTGTACCTGCTGATGATTCCGGCGGGGGGTTTGCAAGCGGCGTTCGCGCAGATGGCCGCGACGGCGTTGGACGAGGAGGCGCGGGCACGGGTGCGCAGTGCCGCCTGGCGCGTTCTGGCGGTGGTGACGGGGCTTTGGTTGCTGGTGGTCTTGGCGACGTGGATTTATCTCCCCGCGTTGATGCGCACCTGGCAGATCCGCAATCCGTGGGCCCTGGCCTGGACACTGGGGATCGGGCTGACGGGATTATGGTGTCCGGTGTTCGCCGGGCTTCTCCAAGGGCGTCAGAGGTTTTTCTGGCTCGGGAATGCCCAGGTGATCTCGGGCGCGGGACGTCTGGTGGCCGTCACATTTGCGGTGGTGGTGTTGGGTGGGTTGGCGGCGGGGGCGATGGCGGGAGCTTTTGCCGGGGCCATGGCCTCGGTGGTGCTTTCGGCGGCCGCGAGTTGGCGGGACTGGTGGGGGCCGCGATCCGCGGCGGTGACGTGGGGTTGGGTGAAGCCGTGCGTGGCGCTCACCCTGGGATTGGGCGTTGGCAGCGTGATGTTGAGTGCGGACACCCTTTTCGTGCAGGCGGTGTTTTCGCAGCTGCCCGAAGGTTCGAAGGAGACGGCGTACTACATGGCGGGGGGACGCATTGGGCGCGGGTTGGTGACGTTGACCGCGGCGTTGGCGTTGGTGCTTTTCCCGAGGGTGGCGCGCAGCGCGGCCACGGGTGAGCCGACGGGGGCATTGAAGCTGGCACTGGGGGCGACGCTGGGGACAGGCCTGGTGGTGGCGGTGGGTTGCACCGTGATGCCGACCTTGCCGCTCAAGTTGTTGTACTGGCAGAAGCCCGGTTTTCTGGCGGCGGCGCAGCTCGTGCCCTGGTTCTGCTGGTGCATGCTGCCGCTCACGGCGGCGAACACCCTGATCAACAACCTCCTCGCGCGTGGGCGATTTGCCGTGGTGCCCTGGCTGCTGCTGGTGGCGGGGGGCTACGCGGGCACGCTGTGGTGGCTGAGGGACGGTTTTGAGCAGCGGCCGGTGTTCGAGGGATTCCGGCTCGTGGTCATGGTCCTCGGTGGGTTCAGTGTGCTGTTGCTGTTGGTGGCGGTGCTGTTCTCCGTGCCGCTGCGGGGGGGCGGGACGGTGGCGCGCCGAGCTTGAGATAGAGCCATTCCTCGATCGGACGCAACGGGGCGAGCCACTTGTAGAAGGGCGAGTAGACCAGGCGCAGCCGAAGCGTGCTGAGAAACATGGTGGCCGAACTGCGGCCCAGGCGGATCTTGGAACCGATCTTGTCGGCCCACTCGGTGGGATGCTCGAGCACCTTGAAGCCGGCGCGTTTGAGGCAGTAGAGCAGATTGATGTCGAAGGCGAGGTCCGCGGTGCGGAGGTCCGGATAGATTCGTTCGACCGCCTCGCGCCGCATCACCTTGGCGCCGCATTGGGTGTCCTGGATGCCCATCCAGAACAGGGACTCCACCCAGAGATGAAAGGCGCGGCTGGCGAAGCGCCGTTTCCAGGGTTGGACCTCGTCCAGCTTGGATTCAGGCAGCCACCGCGAGCCGATCACACAGTGGTATCCCGGCATTTGACGGACCAGATCATGGAAGGCGGCGGGGGGCGTGGCGCCATCCGCGTCGACGTACCCGATCAGGTCGGTTTCGGGAGCCAGGCGAAGTCCCTCGATCAGTGCGCCCCCTTTGCCGATGGGTTTGGGGAAGTCCAGCCATTCAATCCCGCCCAGTTCGCGGGCGGTGGCTTCGACCAGGTCGAGGGTGTGATCCCGGCACCCATTGAGCACCACCACCAACCGGAACGGCCCGCGGTAGTGGGCGCGGAAATAGGCGAGGTACTCGCGCAGCACCGGGCCGATGCGGCCCTCCTCGTTATACGCCGGAATCAGCAGCAGCAGCCGTGGATCCGCAGCGGAAGCGGCGACAGGGACCGACCTGATGGATGGGTCACGCTTGATACGCCTGTCCCTTAGCCCACCTGCCGCCGCGCTGCAACCACGGGGTGGTTTTACGGTCGGATTGGGGGCAGCCGACGCGGGTGAGGTCGACGATCAGGAGGAGGGTCGAGGGGGGGCTGCCAGGCCGATCTCGAAGGCGGCGCGCAGGTCGTCCGGTGGCGCAGCGGTGTCGTCGGTTTGGCCGCGGACGGCGGCATTGGCGTCCAGGACGACGGGCTTGGGAGGCAAATCCCGCATGACTTCCATGACGGCGGCCGCGGTGGCGAAGAGATACTCGGCGCGTCGTTCCGGCAGGGGCAATTGGAAGAAAAGCCCCACTTGCAACCAGGCGCCGGAGCGCCCGAGCACAAACTGGTCAGGCGTCAGGGTCAGGTCATCCGGGTGGTAGGCCCCTTGCACCACCATGTACGGCCCGTGCGCATCGCGATCAGGGATTTCGGCGGCCGCCGACCAGGTGTGCAGGCTGACGAGGCGCACGGCCTGGAAGTGGTTGGAGAGGGCCCGGACATCTTCCTGTTTCATGGCGAGGGGGGAGTCGAGGATGGCGAGGGGAAAGGGAGCTCCGTACCTGTTGCGGGAGGCGGGTTCCAGCCGCCGCCCAGGGCTTTGTAGAGCTGGGCGAGCCCGGTGAGCAAGTCGCTCCGGGTTTGGATGGCCTGCAGTTCGGCGTTGAAGAGAAAGCGCTCGGCGTCGAGGACATCCGAGTAGTCGTCCACACCGCCCTGGTAACGTAACCGGGAGAGCTCGAGGCGCGCGCGTTCGGCGGCGGCGGCGGCGACGTCGGCCTCCAGTTGGTCGCGCAGGTAGGCGACACTGGCGAGGGCATCATCGACTTCGCGGAAGGCGTTCTGGATGGCCTGGGAGTAGGAGGCGAGGGCGGCCTTTTCTCGCGCGCGCGTGGCGGCGACCCCGGCGCGGATGCGACCGGCGTTGAAGATGGGTCCGGCCACCTGGGGTGCGAAACGCCAGGTGCGCGAGAGCCCGGGGTCGAACAGATCGTCGAGGTCCGTGCTTTGGAGTCCGAGGGCGGCGGTGAGGGAGAGGGTGGGGAAATAGGCGGCGCGTGCGGCGGCGATGTTGGCGTGAGCGGCGGCGAGCGCCTGTTCCGCCGCGCGCACGTCGGGGCGGCGGAGGAGGAGTTCGGAAGGGAGTCCGGGTGGGGGCGTTTCCGGCACCGGTTGCTGGGCGAGCGCAATGCCTCGGGGGATGGAGCCGGGTGGATTCCCGAGAAGCTGGCTCAGGGCGTTCTCGGTCAGGGCGAGGGCGCGATGCAGGCCGGCGATGCTGCTGCGTGCGGCATGGACCTGGGTTTCGGCCTGGCGCACGTCGAGTTCGGAGACGATGCCTTCGCCGTCGTCGAACATGATGCGGGTGAGTTCGAAGGACGCGGAGCGCGACTCGAGAGTGCGATGCGCGACGTCGAGTTGGGCGTCCAGCGCGTGGAGTTGGAAGTAGGTGCTCGCGACTTGGGAGACGAGGCTCAGTTGGAGTGCGCGGCGAGTCTCCTCGGCGGAGAGCAGTTCGGCCCGGGCGGCATCGGAAAGCCGGCGCAGGCGGCCCCACAGATCCACTTCATAGGACAGCAGTCCCAGCACGTCGAACTGGCTTCCGGTGGCCTGCGTGAGGCCGGAGCGAGCGCGAGTCCACCCGGCGCTGGCGTTGGCCTCGGGAAAGAGGGCCGAACGGCGCGAGCGATACCCGGCCTGTGCTTCCTCGATGCGCGCCGCGGCGATGAGGAGGTCCTGGTTCTGGTCGAGAGCAGTCCGGACGAGACGGACGAGGGTGGGGTCGCGATAGAACTCCCACCAGGCGAGGTCAGGGGCGGTGCCGGGTGCGCTGGGGGTGCGCCACGCCGCGGGGGCAGGAAACGCGGGCGGCTGGAAGGGCGTCCGGGTGCGACATCCGCATGCCGGGAGCAGCAGGATCAGCGCGGCGAGGGCGGTGACCTGGTACCGTGTGCGGCGGACGAGGGGTCCGGGACACGCGGCGGGTGGCGGCGCACTCGGGAGCGGCGAGGGCGAGAGCGAAGTCATGAGTGGCGATCGTCGGACGGTGGAGGCGTGGTCCCGGCGTCGTGGGAGGGGGCGGGGGCGGGCGATGCTGCGGCGGGCGTCGGTTGGGATCGGGTGAACCGTTCGACGAACACGTAGAGGGCGGGGATGAGGAAGACCCCGGCGGCGGTGGCTACCAGCATGCCGTAGAACACGGCCGTGCCCATGACCTGGCGTGAGTTGGCTCCGGATCCGGTGGCGATCATGAGGGGCACCACGCCTAGGATGAACGCGAAGGCGGTCATCAGGATCGGGCGGAATCGGAGGCGGGCGGATTCGAGTGCGGCGTCCACGGCGCTGAGGCCCTCCTCCCGTTTCGCCTTGGCGAACTCGACGATCAGGATGGCGTTCTTCGCGGCCAGCCCGATGAGCATGACCAAGCCGACTTGCACGAACACGTTGTTGTCGAGGCCGTGGGCCCATACGCCCAGGAAGGCGCCGAGGGCAACCAACGGGGTGCCGAGGAGGACGCTCCAGGGCAGCGACCAGCTTTCGTACATCGCCGCCAGGAGCAGGAACACGAACACCACCGCCAGCACGAACGTGGGAAGCGGGTTGGGGGCGGTCTTTTCCTGGTAGGAAAGCCCCGTGTAGTCATAACCCATCCCCTTGGGCAGCACCTGGGCGGCGACCTGTTCGAGTGCCCTCATCGCCTGGGCCGAACTGAAACCGGGGGCGGCGCGACCGGAGATTTCCACCGACCGGAAGAGATTGTAGCGCGTGGTGACCTCGGTGCCCGAGTCGGGAAGCGTTCGCACGACGGTGGACAGCGGGATCATGGCGCCGGTGGATGGGCTGCGCACATGAAAGCGACCGATGTCCTCCGGGTTCTGGCGGAAATCGGCCTCCGACTGCACGAAGACGCGGTACAAACGTCCGAAGCGGTTGAAATCGTTCACGTAGGCGCCACCCAGCGACGCCTGCAACGTGGCGAAGACATCCTGCACCGGGATGCCGAGTTTGGTGACTTTCTCGCGGTCGACTTCCAGTCGCACCTGCGGCACGCGCGGGTCGAAGGAAGTGAACAGCCCGGTGAGTTCGGGCCGCTTCCGCGCCGCGGCGACGAACTGGAACGTGGCATCGCCGAGTTCGGTGACGGAAAGCGTGCCGCTGCGGTCCTGCAGGACGAAGCTGAAGCCCCCGGCGGCGCCGAACCCGGGCAGGGTCGGGGGAGTAAACGGGAAGATGAGTGCTTCGGGGATGGCCATCAGGTCGCGGGAGAGGCGTGCCAGGATTCCGGGGAGACTGGTTTCGGGCGTGGTGCGTTCCTTCCAATCCTTGAGGCGCACGAAGTAGGATGCGGCATTGGGGGTGTAGGTGCCGCTGAGGAACGACATGCCTCCGATGACGTTGAAGCGTTCGATGCCCGGGACAGTGGCGAGGACGGCATCGACTCGGTCGCAGACCTGCTTGGTGCGTTCGAGGGAGGCGGCGTTGGGAAGCTGCACGTTGACGAGCAGGATGCCCTGGTCCTCATCGGGCACGAATCCCCCGGGGATGACGCGTGCGAGGCCCCCGGCGCCGACCGCGACGAGAGCCACCAGGGCGACCGCGAGGATCGCCTTGCGCGCCAGCGCCGCGGCGAGGCGCACGTAGACCGCGGTGGTCGCGTCGAAGGAGCGGTTGAACACTCCGAACGCGCGCGCCAGCAGACCTCGGCGGGCGGAGACGGGCTTTAAGAGCAGGGCGGCCAGGGCGGGACTGAGGGAGAGTGCGCAGAAGGCGGAGATCAACACCGCGATGGCGATGGTCAGGGCAAACTGTTGGTAAAGCCGCCCGACCAACCCACCGAGGAAAGCCACCGGGACGAACACGGCGGCGAGGATGAGCGCGATGCCGATGACCGGTCCGGACACCTCCTTCATGGCCTGCACCGTGGCGTCGTGCGGGGATAACCCGTGTTCGATGTGATGCATCACGGCCTCGACCACCACGATGGCATCGTCGACCACGATCCCGATGGCCAGCACCATGCCGAAGAGGGAGAGCGTGTTGACGGAGAAGCCGATGAGCGGGAAGACGGCGAAGGTGCCGAGCAACGACACGGGCACGGTGAGCAGGGGGATGAACGTGGCGCGCGCATTCTGCAGGAACACGAACACCACCAGCACGACCAGGACGATCGCCTCCAGCAGGGTGTGCAGGATCTCCTCGATGGAGGCCTGGACCGCGGGCGTCGTGTCATAGGAGATGGCATAGTCGACATCGGCGGGGACGAAGCGCTTCAGCTCCTCCATCGTGCGGTAGACCCCCTCGGCGCTCTCGATCTGGTTCGCGCCGGGCAGCAGGTAGAGCATCAGGACGCCGGCCTGCTTGCCGTTGAGGCGGGCGAAAGACTTGTACGCCTCACCGCCCAGCTCCACGCGGGCGACATCCTTGATGCGGATCTGGCGACCCTCTTCCGTGGCGCGGACCAGCACCTCGCCGAACTCGGCTGGGTCGGCCAGTTTGCCGGGGGCGCGCACGGTGTAGGTGAACGCCTGGTCCGGGCGGGAGGGCGCGGCCCCGACCTGGCCGGCGGGAGCTTGGATATTCTGCTGACGCAACGCCGCGATGACATCGGCCGGGGTGAGTTGAAGTTTGGCGAGGCGATCGGGGTCGAGCCAGATGCGCATGCCGTATTCGGAGCCGCCCGCGTCGACCTGGGAGACGCCCTTCACGCGGAGGAGGGAGTCCTTGATGTTGAGGACGGCGTAGTTGTTGAGGAACAGGTCGTCGTAGGTGCCCTGCGGGGAGAACAGGGAGACGAGCATCAGGATGGAAGGATTGACCTTCTTGACCGTGACACCTTGCAGGACGACGTCCTGGGGCAGTCGGGATTGGGCCTGGGCGACGCGGTTCTGGGTCAGGGTGTTGGCGACGTCGAGATCGGTGCCGACATTGAAACTGACGCTCAGCAGCATGCGGCCGTCGCTGGAGTTCAGCGACTTCATGGAAAGCATGTTGTCGACGCCGTTGATCTGCTGCTCGAGCGGCGTGGCAACGGATTGTTCCACCGCCTCGGCGTTGGCGCCGGGGTAGGTGGCGACGACCTGGATATTGGGGGGCGCGAGCGGGGGGTATTGCTCGATGGGCAGGCCCAGGAGCGAGGTGATCCCGATCAGGACAATCAGGATCGACAGCACCATGGCCACGATGGGCCGCCGAATGAAGAACAGGGCCATGGCGGTTCAGGGCTGGGCGGGGCGCGAGGCCGGGGCGGTTTCGAGGACCAGGTTGGTCACCAGCGCGCTCACCGGCACGCCGTTCTGCAACTTCTGGATTCCGTCCACGACCACGGTCTCGCCGGGCCGAAGCCCCGAGGTGACCACGTACCAATCCCCCACGCGCGGACCGAGGGTCACCTTGCGGAACTCGGCCTTGGACTCGGGAGTGACCGTGTACACCGCGTAGGTGGCCTGGAGTTCCTGAACCGCGCGCTGCGGCACTGGAATGCTGTTGGTGAAGACCTCGCGCGCGTAGCGGACCCGTGCGAACTGGCCGGGGCGGATGACATTGCCCGGATTGGGAAACGAGGCCTCGAGGAGGAACGTGCCGGTCGCCGCGTCGACCTCGCGGTCGCCAAACACGATGGAGCCGCGGTGCGGATGGAGGACGCCGTCCGCCAGGACCAGCTCAAACGTATCGCGCTCCCGGTCCTGACCCGGCGCGTCCTGCGGATGCCGTCGCCGCCAGCCGAGATATTCCTGCTCGCTGACGCTGAACCGGACGTGCACGGGGTCGAGGGTGGAGACGGTGGTGAGGAGAGTGTTCTGGCCCTGACCCACCAGGTTTCCCGGTTTGACCTCGGTTTTGCCCGCGACTCCGGAGATGGGGGCGAGAATGCGTGTGTAACCGAGTTGGATGAGCGCGTTGCTGACGCCGGCGCCGGCCGCCTGGGCACTGGCGGCGGCGCTGCGTTCGGCGGCGAGGGCGTCGTCGAATTGCTGACCGGAGATGGCGCGACGTTCCTTCAGCGGCCCGAGCCGGTTGGTATCGCGCTGGGCCTTCTGCCAGGCGGCGGTGGCCTGGGCGAGCAGGGCCTCGGCCTGCTGAAGATTCGCACGGAACGGTTGGTCGTCGATGGTGTAGAGCAGATCGCCTTCGCGCACCGGTCGACCTTCCTGGAAATGGATCGAGTGCAGGAACCCGGCCACGCGCGCCCGAATCTCCACATCCTGGGATCCCCGGGTTTCGCCGATGTTTTGGACATACGACGGGATGTCACGAGCCTGGACCACCAGGGCGATGACCGGCACGGGCGGAGGTGCCGCGGCTGGGGGAGGAGCGGCTGGCCGGCAGGCGGTGAAGCTGAGGAGCGTGGCCGTGGCAGCGGCCAACGCGGCCCATGCCTTGCCGGGGCGCCGGCCCCGCCCGGGTGGAACCGGAGTAGAAAGGCCCGGCCGGGGTGTCCATCCGATTCCGCAGGAGGCATTCACGGGGTAAAAGGGGTGGGGGCGAGTCGCCACGACGGCGAAGTCACCCGCATGCTCGGCCCTGGCCTACGGACGCACGAACGATGGAACGTGGGGTGTCCTTGTCGCAGCGGGCTAGAGGCTATGTGTCTCGCCGAGGCCCGGCAAGACAGGCTTGAGGCGATGACGCTGCGTGAGTTGCGCGGCCAGGGCGCGGCGCGGTCCGTCTTCGCCGTGAGTGAGGAACACCTTGGGGCGGGCGGCGGCGAGGGGAGAGAACCAGGCGAGCAGGTCGGTCTGGCCCGCATGGGCGCTGAACCCGCCGAGGGTGTGCACCGTGCCTTTCACGGCGATGACTTCACCGTGGATTTTCACGCGGGACTCCCCGTCGACCAGGCGTCGGCCCAGCGAGCCGGCGGCCTGGAAGCCCACGATGATCACGTGGGTATTGGGTTTCCAAAGACCGGCTTTGAGATGGTGCAGGATACGGCCGGCGTTGCACATGCCGGCGCCGGCCATGATGAGGCACGGTCCTTCGACGTCGTTGATGCGCTTGGATTCGTCGGCGGTGCTGGCCATGCGCAGGGTGGCGAGGTCCTTCTGGAGGGAGCCTTCGCTGAGGAAAGCCAGCATATCCTCGTCGAAGAGTTCGTGGTGACGCTGGTAGATCTTCCAGGCCTCGATCGCCATGGGACTGTCGAGGAACACGGGGAAGGGTTTGACCAGGCGCTTTCGGAACACCCACGCGAGGAGCAGGGTGAGGGTCTGGGCTCGGCCCACGGCGAAAGTGGGTACGATCATTCGCCCGCCCTCGCTCGTGGCGCGGCGCAGGATTTCCACGAATTCATCCACCGTTTCCCGAAACGGTCGGTGGTCACGGTCGCCGTAGGTCGATTCGAGAATCACCGCGTCGGCATCATGGAAGGTTTCCGCGTCCTTCAGGATGGGGGCCCCACGCGGGCCGAGGTCGCCGGAGAACACGAGGCACTGTTCGCGTGTGCCTTCGCGCACACGGACCTGAAGGCACGCCGAACCCAGCATGTGCCCCGCCTCGAGGAAGGTCACCTCGATGCCGGAAGCGACGGGGACCGGTTGGTGATAGGGCACGGGCCGGAACTGGCGCAGGATGCGCTCGACGTCGGCGCTCTCAAAAAGCGGCGGTTCGGGGGCGAGGCCGGCGCGCTGACGCTTGCGATTCTTCCGCTCCCCGTCCTGCAACTGGACCTTGGCGGCATCGCGCAGGATGAGTCCGGCCATTTCCACCGTGGCCGGGGTGGTATGGATGGGACCGGTGAATCCGGCACGACCGAGGAGAGGGAGGCGGCCGGTGTGATCGAGGTGGCCGTGGGTTAGCACCACGGCGTCGAAGTTGGCGGCGGTGCGGCCTCCGGGGGCCTTGTTGAGCAGGTCCGCCGGGCGACCTCCCTGGAAGAGGCCGCAGTCCACCAGGACGCGCGCGGTCTCCGTCTCGATCAGATAAGCGGAGCCAGTGACCTGGCCACCGGCAGCTCCGTGGAACGTGAGATTCATGGATGTGGGGGGGGCGGGAGCGCCCACTGTTCCCCGCTGGCGCAGGAGTTCAAGTCCCGAGCGGGTACGCGAGAAAACGTTAAGGAGGGAGTTTGGACGGGATGGACCTTATGGACCCTATGGACCCTATGGACGGGATGGGTTCGGGGAGGGATAGCGGCGCGTTAGGGGGTGGGCGCGGGTGTGGGTTCGGGCCAGGTCCCGGGAACGGAGGGGTTCCATTGGGCCACGAGGGCGGGGAAACGACAGTTCTCGCAGAGCAGATTCGTGGTGGAGCAGAAGTCGCGCGCCACCTGGAGCAGGCCCTGTTGCAACGCAACACTGCGGCGGCCGGGGAGTGGCGCCTCACCCAGGAGTCGTGCGCGGACCAGCTTCAACGCGGTGTTGTCCTCGCCGGGCGGCCAACGGAAGTAAAGCTGTTCGACGCGCTGACGCGCAGCGGGGTCGGTCCCGGCGTCGGCGCGCGCCCAGAGCCAGGGAAGGATCACGTTGGCGGCGAGGTCGGCCAGGCGCCCGGCACCGAGCAGGGGTGGCGCCTCGGGAAGATCACGTGCGGTCAGCGTGTAATGACGCCGCCAGAACCCGACCGCTTCCGGGCGGATGCTTTCGGTCAGGGATTCGTCGGCGTTCGGATCGGGGTCGTCGGTTTGTTGGGCAAACCATGTTTCGACGCGGCCGGGCCAGTCGGGATCCGCGACCCAGGCGGCCGCGAGGGCGATGCGGCGCTGGGGATGGTTGGCGGGGCGGACGCCGTTCAAGCGCCAGGCGAGGGGGGGGAGGATATGAGGGCGAAGGGTATCGCGATCGCGCCACCAGAGGTCCCACAAGCGGCGTCCGTACGAGCCTGCCTGCGGTTCGGCGGGCAGGAGGCCGCTGAGGCCGAGCAGGCGCGCTTCCCAACCTTCGCGGGACTCGACGGCGATGCCGCGCGCGACGGGAAGCAATTCGGCGAGGCGCTGCATCGGCCAGGCGTTGTGCTTGTAGCCGAGGGCGCGGAAGGCGCCTTCCCAGAGCGCCTGGTGCCAGCCCGCGACGCGGGCGCGGGCGCGAAACGCGTGGGCCTTGCAGCGCAGGCGCACCGCCGCCGCCTGGAGGAGCAGGGCTTCCTGTTGGGCGGTGTCGAGGTGGCGCAGTGGGCTGGCGCAGTGGCCCGAGAGCCATTCCGCGGGGAATTCGGCGGGGCCGCCGATCCAGGGGCCGAGTTCCTGCACGGGTTCATCGAGCAGGGCTTGGAGGCCGAGGGTGGGGAGGAGGGGCGGGGTGGCGGAAGGTTCCCAAACCACATGAAGCACGACTTGGGCGTACTCGGGGTTCTGGAAGTGGCCATGGGATTTCCAGCCGGCGGAGGTGAGATCGATTTCGATATCGCCCGTGACGGGTTCCTGATCGTCGATCTGGATCATGGCCCCGCGGAAGTCGGGTCCGGCCTCGTGATTCCAGAGGCCGGGGTGAAGGACGGTCAGGCGTCGGCCGTCGGTGGTTTTGAGTTCCTCACGCCGCACGCGTTGGTGAGCCCAGACCTCCTGAAGCCAGCGTTCGGGGGGCGGACCGCCGGGGGCGGAGTCTCGGAACGCGGCGGGGGCGCCTTCCTGGGCGCGCCATTGCAGGTAGAAATCGTGGGGAACGCAGGTGCTCACGTGACGTGCAAGCACCGCTGACGGCGGGGTGAAATGCAAGCATCCAGCCGGTCGGCTGGCGGTCGGTCGCTGGTTTTGGGCTGGGTCTGACCCCGCACCCTGCTGGCTCTGGTGTCGGGTCGGTCTCACGCCAAGGCGCCGAGCTCGCGAAAGGAGGAGAGTCCGAAGCCCTCGACCGTGCGAGGTCATTTGCCTTTCTTGGCGCCTTTGCGCCTTGGCGTGAGCCCGAGAAGGAGGGGTGGCTCGAGTGAAGGCGCCAAGCTCGCCAAGGGGGAGAGTCCGAAGCCCTCGACCGTGCGGTGTCACCTGCTTCTTCTCTGGCCTTAGCGCCTGGGCGTGAGACTGAGAATGGAGGGAGGTCAGAGGAGGTTCACGGGATCGATGTCCACGGTGAGGCGGAGGTCGTCAGGCAACTTCAGGTCCGCCAGGCAGGGAGTCAGCATCGACGCGAGCCGCGACATGGATTTCGTGCGCAGCATGATTTGGTGGCGATAGAAGCTCTCCGCCTTGAGCAGGGGGGCGGGCGCCGGGCCGGCGAGCACGAGGTCGCGCAGGGGACGCAGGGCTTCCTGCAGCGTCTTGGCGAGGTGCTCCGCGGTAAAGCGGACTTTATCCTCGTTGCGCCCGCGCAAGGTCAGGAGCGCGGCCCGCGTGACGGGCGGGTACTGGAGTTGTTCGCGGAACTCGAGTTCCTGTTCGTAGAAGCCGACGTAATCGGCGCGGCGCGCGTACTGGATGGCCGGATGGAATGGGGTGAACGCCTGCACGAAGACCTCACCTTCGATGTCGCCGCGTCCTGCGCGCCCGGAAACCTGGGTGAGCAGTTGGAAGGTCCGCTCTCCGGCGCGGAAGTCGGCCAGGTGCAGTCCGAGATCGGCATAGACGATTCCGACCAGGGTCACGTTGGGGAAGTGCAGTCCTTTGGCGATCATCTGGGTTCCCACCAGGATGTCGGTGCGTCCGACGCGGAACTCGCTGAGGATTTTGCGATAGTCCTCCTTGCGCTGCAGCGTGTCGGAGTCCATGCGTGCGATGCGGGCGTGGGGGAACGCCTTGCGCAGGGCGTCCTCGAGGCGCTCGGTACCGAGCCCGGAATAGCGGATGGCAGAGTTCTTGCAGGTCGGCTCCGGGCAGACCGTGGGCGCGGTTTCCTCATGACCGCAAATGTGGCAGCAGAGGCGTTGCTTATGCCGGTGGTAGGTGAGGGAGACGGAGCAGTTGGGGCATCCGGCCACGAACCCGCACTGCGTGCACTGGAGGGACGTGGAGAAACCGCGCCGATTGAGAAAGAGGATCGTCTGCTCCTTGCGTTCGAGGCGTTGCAGGATGGCCTCGTGCAAGGCATGCGAGAAGACGGGCGGCCCTTTGGCTTTGCGCGCTTCGGTGCGCATGTCGATCACGCGCACGATGGGCATGCGTGCGTTGTCGGCGCGGTGCTTGAGTTCGAGCAGATGGTACTTGCCGCGGCGCGCGTGGTGGTAGCTCTCCATCGAGGGCGTCGCGGAGCCGAGGACCACGGCGGCGCCGGCCCGCTGGGCGCGCACGATGGCCACGTCGCGCGCATGATAGCGCGGCGCCTCCTCCTGCTTGTAGGAGTGCTCGTGTTCCTCGTCGACGATGATCAGTCCCAGCGGATGCACCGGGGCAAAGACGGCGGAACGCGCGCCAATGGCAATGCGTGCGCGGCCCTGCCGGATCTTCTGCCACTCATCGTGGCGTTCTCCGCTGGAGAGGTGGCTGTGCAGGACCGCGACGAGAGTGCGATGGGGGCCGTGGTTGAAGCGGGCCTTGAAGCGCTCAACCGTCTGCGGGGTCAGGGAGATCTCCGGCACGAGCACGATCGCCCCTTTGCCCTGCCCGAGCGCGTGTGCGATGGCCTGAAGGTAAACCTCGGTCTTGCCTGAACCGGTGACCCCGTGAAGCAGGAAGGTTGATTTTGCGGGGGCGGCGGCGGACACGGCCGCCGGCGCGAGGTCTTTCGAGGGAAGGGGCGCGGCGGATTCGGGTTCAGGTCCCGGTGCGGGTGAGGACGCGGGTGCGGGCGCGGGTTCCAGCGCCGCGAGAATGGCCTGGAGCGCCACGGCCTGCTCGGGATTCAGCGGGAGGGGGTCGGTGGGCAGGATGTGATCGGTGGCATAGGGATCGCGCTCGGCGATCTCGGAGGAGATGGTCACCAGACCACGGTCCTCCAGGCGCCGGACGGTATCCGCGGTCGTGCCGGCGAGGGTGAGCAGTTCCTGGAGGGGGAGTTCGCGCCATTCCTCGACGATGCCGAGGATGTCCTGTTGTCGTTTGGTGAGCTTGGGTTGCGGGTCGCGCGCGGGCAGCAGGCGCACTTTGAGGCGATGACGCCAGCCCTCCTGCTCCTGGCGCACCGACTCCGGCAGGACCGACTTCAACGCCAGCTCCAGCGGGCAGCAGTAGTAGGTGGCGATCCACCGGGCGAGGTCGAGGATGGCGGGCGTGATTTGCGATTGCTGGCCCAGAACGCGTGCGAGGGGACGCAGGTTGGTTTGCGGCGAGGATTCGGCGAGCGAGACGATGCTGCCCAGGATTTCGCGCGGGCCGAAGGGAACCTTCACTCGTCGTCCCACCTCCACCTGCGCCTCCAGTTCCGGGGGCACCAGGTAGTCGAACTCCTTGCGGAGGGCGAGGTCCAGGGCGACGCGTGCGATCACGCGGCTAGCAAACGGGGAGGAACGACACCGGGGGAAGAGGAAAGTGCGAGGTGCTCGGGATGAACGGGCCGCGCGCGGTGCGCGGGTGAAGATCCGACTGGCCCCGGCGCGATGGGTCGGCGATGAACGGGTGCATGGCTGCGGAAACGGAGCAGGGAAAAGCGGGAGCCGAGGCGCTCGAGTCGCGGTTGCGTGCGCTCGGCGTGGACCCCGCGCAGGTGGAGGAGATCTTCGTGCGCTCGGGTGGGCACGGGGGTCAGAACGTGAACAAGACCTCGACCTGCGTGCAGTTGGTGCATCGTCCGACCGGGTTGGTGGTGAAATGCCAGGAGACGCGGCAGCAGGGGCGCAACCGCGAGCGCGCGTGGTGGCTGCTGGTGGAACGTTTGGAGGCGGCGCGCGATCGGCGTCGTGCGGAGGTGGTGGCTCAGGCCGAGAAGGAACGGCGCCGGAAACGCCCACGCAGCCGTGCATCCAAGGGCCGGATGCTGGAGGGAAAGGCACGGCAGGGGGCGAAGAAGGTGCTTCGCCGACGGCCGGGTGACGACTGAGGCTCTCCGAGGCCAGCGAAATGCATTTCCCTTGCTGGCGGAAGGGGCGGCTCGGAGAGTCCGCGGTCCGGCGACCTGAAGGTACGGCACGACCGGTTTGGCACCCATGCGCACCCTGCACACCTACATCCTGAAGGAGATGCTCGCGGCCATCGTGGTCGCGGTGGTGGTGTGCGCCGGACTGCTTCTGCTGGGCAACCTGCTCAAGGAGATCCTCTCGCTGCTGATGACCGGGCAGGCCACGTTTGGGTTGGTCGTGCGCGGGATCAGCCTGCTGCTGCCCTTCGTGCTCGCGTTTGCCTTGCCGATGGGGGCGTTGACGGCCGCGCTGCTGGTGTTCGGCCGGTTGAGTGCGGATCAGGAACTCACGGCTGCGCGTGCGAACGGCATCAGTCTGCTCGCTCTTTCCCTGCCGGTCCTGCTCCTGAGCCTCGCGCTCTGCGGGGTCTGCGCCTGGATCAACATGGAAATCGCTCCGCGCTGTCGCGTGGCCTACAAGAAACTGATCCCGAGCATCGTGCAGGAGAAGGCGCGTTCCCTGATCCCCGAGGGACGGTTCGTGACCGATTTCCCGGGGTTCGTGGTTTATGCCGAGCGCATCAGCGGCTCGGAGATGGAGGAAGTGATCTTCTTCCAGATGAAGTCCGGCCGAAAGATCCTGGACGTGCGCTCCCCCAAGGCACGGCTGGAGCCGGTCTCTGAAACGGGGGGCATGCGCCTGGTATTTCTGGAAGCCCGGGTGCTGCAGTGGTGGCCCAATGAGGAGTCCGCGACCAATAGCGTTCCGGGCACCGCCGACGCGGACAACGAGGGCACCTGGCAGACGGGCACGAGTGGCGATCTCACCGTCGATCTCACCATGCCGCCGAAGGTGCTGTCGGGAGGACTCCCGTCGCTGAGCGACATGACGCTGCGGCAGTTGTTGGCCGAGCATCGTGAGCTGCAGCGGTTGGGCATCGAGGAAGCCACACCTCTGGAGGTGCAGATCCACCGGCAGGTGGCCTTCAGCTTCGCTTCCTTCGGCTTTGCCCTGATCGGCATCCCGCTTGGAGTGCGGGCGCATCGGCGTGAGACGAGTGTGGGCATCGCGATGGCCATCGGCCTGGTGCTGGTTTACTACGCGTTCCTCATCGTGGCGCAGGCGCTCGAATCGCGTCCGGAAACGCTGCCGTGGCTCATCGTATGGATGCCCAACCTGGTGTTCCAGGGCCTGGGCGTGTGGATGCTCTGGAGGGTGAACCGCGGCCGATAGGCTTGCGCACCCGCCTGTCCGCCAGTCGCCCGAGAATCCCGTGACGCAGGAGCGAGGCGCCACCGACTAGCGCACGACGGGAAACGCGGTGATGCGCAGTCGCGTGCAACCGTACGGGACGAGAGTCACGGTCTCGGCCGGTTCGCGGGTGAGATGGAGTTGGGGGCGGCTATGCGGGAGTGGCCCGGCCCGATGACCGTACTGCTGCCACTCCGGAATCCGTTTGGCGCGGGTCTGGATTTCCAATGGCGCGCCGGCCAACGACCACGGATAGGGATCCTCGGAAGCGCGTTTCCGCGGCAGGAATTGGAGGCCGGGATCGCGCACGGATTCCTCCAGCAAACCGTAATTCCAGGGACTGCCCGGGTGCACTTCCAAGTACTCACCGAAGGCGTCCCCGGTGGATTCCCGTTTCCAGTCTTCCTGGATGCGGAGGGCATAGACCAGCGGGCCGCGCTCCACCGCGACGGAGTTCTCATGCCAGCGCGAGACGCGCGTGCTCGTCTGAAATTGCAGTTCGACCCGATCCGCAGCCGACCATGTCCGAGCGAGCGTCACCACGCCCTGAATGGGCTCGAGGTTGGTTGACTCGCCGTTCACTCGCAGAGTGAAGCGATCCGCCCAGGCGGGGATGCGAAGGCGGAAGGGGAACGCCACCGGGCGCTCCGGTTGCACGGTGAACCGGAGGGTGTCCTCGAACGGGTAGGCGGTGTCGGCCACCACGCGCACGCGCGTGGCGGGGGAACCCAGTCGCGCGGTGACCTCGGAGGGGCCGTGGACCAGGGCCGCCAGGCCGTGGTCGGTGGTGCCGAACCAGAGAGATTGCAGGAACTTGGGCCAGCCTTGATGCAGGTTGCACGTGCAGCAGGGGTAGCCGGTGAGAAGTCCGAAGCAGGTGTCGGTGCCCCCATGGTAGTCGTCCTCGTAGAAGTTGCGCCGCGCGCGGGAGACGAGAACCTGGTTGGCGCTCTGGAAGTACTGTCGCGCGGTGAAGTCGGGGGTGGTCTGGGCGGGAAGCGCGTTGTAGGCGAGACGTTCGAGGTGTTCCGCCAACCGCAGGTCGCCGGTGATGCCGAGGAGGGTTTCGAGGGAGAACATCATCTCGACCACCGAGCAGAGTTCGACCCCTTGGGTGGGGTCGGTGCCGTGCAGCGGTTCGTCCCCGCCGTACATGCCCTGAGGTTGTCCGTGAGCGCGGCGCAACGAAGCCAACCCCAGGTGCACCGCTTCGAGGAGGCTTTGCTTCGGCTGTCGTTGGAAATACACGCCGGGTTCTTTCAGGCCCTGCGCGAGATTCACGCAATGGAAGGCTTGGAGTTGATCCACGCTCAACCGGCGGAGGAGCGCGCGGTCAAACGGGTATCGGTTATTGACGTTGTCCGGATAGAGATGCGCGAGATCCGGGGAGGGATCGGGACGCGTGTTGGCAAAGATCTCGGCCCAGGGATAGGTCTGTTCGTGCAGGAGATCCGCCAGGCGCAGCAGGGATTCGTCCCCGGTGATCTGGTAGAGCCAGAGGACGACCGCCAGGTTGTCGCCGCCGCGCTGGTTGGCCCAGAAGGACCAGTGATCGAGCGGCGTGCGCGGAAGCTCGCGCAGTTGATAGTGGAAGTAACGCGTCAGGACCTCGAGGACGCGCGGGTCGCCGGTGGCCGACCAATGCTGCTGCAGGACCTTGAGCATGACCATGCGCGGCCACCAATCCTCCCGCGGCGTCTTTTGCAGGCCGGGTTCGGACTTGGGTTCCTGCTCGAACTTCGCCGGGCCGAGGTATCCCGAGGGCTGCTGGTGGGTCAGGGTCCACTCAATCCAGGGACGCGCTTTCTCCAGCAGGACCGGATCCTGGAGTTGATGCGCCAGCGGGAGGAGACCATCGATCCAGTACGGACCACGTTCCCAGCCATCGCCGTCGCCGCCCAGCCAGCCGTTGCGAGGACCGACCACCGAGGCGTAGTGCTGGTCCAGGGTTCCAGTGAGCCCCGTGCGCATCCGGTCCAGTTGCACGGCCATCCAACCGACGGGCCGGATCGCACCCAGCGGCAGGTCGAGGTAGAGGCGTGGGGTGAGCGGGGCGCGATTCGTGAGGACGCGGTCGAGGAGTGCGTCGGGCGGGGGTGTGGCGGCGTCCGCCGCCACAGAATTGGCACCGGCCGCGGCCAGGACCAGGCTTAACCCGAAGCCGACGACGCGAAGGGGGAAGAGCCAGGCGGCCGTGACACTCGAGGGCATGGAGACAGCGTAGGGTCTGGGTCGGGGCACGTCACGCCGCCGGTGGTGATCCGGTCGGGCACGCTCGCTCTCCGCAGGTTGCTGCCCGCATCTCTCCAAGCAATTCGGTCTGAGGTTGGCGGTTGCAGGCGGCGGGGGGGCGATCCACAGATCACGCAGAAGGACACAGAGAGGATGACGAGGGTCGGAGCGGGATTGGGGAGGCGTGGGGCACGCCGGAAGGGACGGGTCAGGGGCCAGGGATCGGGATCTGTGGTTCTCTGAGTGATCTGTGGATGGATCCAGAGTGTTTTCGTCTGGCGTTTGGGAAGGTCAGCGCGTGGACGTGTGGAGTGAAAGTGGCGGTTGCAGGCGGCGGGGGGCGATCCACAGATCACTCAGAAGGACACAGAGAGGATGACGAGGGTCGGAGCGGGATTGGGGCGGCGTGGGGCACGCCGGAAGGGACGGGTCAAGGGCCAGGGATCGGGATCTGTGGTTCTCTGAGTGATCTGTGGATGGATCCAGAGTGTTTTCGTCTGGCGTTTGGGA
>JADLFD010000188.1 GCA_020845805.1 Verrucomicrobiales bacterium
ACACCACCGGAAGTGCCGGCCGCCCGGACACGGGGTCCAGTTCCATGATCTCAAAGAACACGGTCTGTCCGTCGGCCGTAATCTGGGGGCTGGTCAGATCCGACGAGCCCACATCAAAGGCACCCGCTATATCCTGGTTCAATCTCGCGGTGACCCCGGTGTCGAGATCGAGATGAAAGAGGCCGTCCGGCACCTCGCTGGGCACCGAGGACTGAACCCGGGTCACGAGGTACCGCCCATCCGCGCTCATCGCGTGCCCCAGGTTTTCGATGACGACCCCCGGCCGCACGAGGTTGGTCGTGGCCTGGAATGCGTTCACCATGCGGTTGGTCAGCGCGGGTGGACGCAGATAATAGAGGTGGTTCGTGAGGCGCCGCTGGCCCGCCACCTCCAGCGGCGGAGCCAAATTCCGCGCCTCGCTCTGAAACACCACGGTCCGGCCGTCCGCGGATTGCCACGCGGACCCAGACGGTCCCGTAGGCTGGCCCGCCACCAGCGGGTCCGTTGAAGGGACGCTGATCCTGCGCGTGATCCCGGTCTCCAGATCTCGCTGAAAAACGTCCGTCACCCCGTTGGTATCCCCCGCCACCAGATCGTCCGCGTCGCTCTCGAACAGGACGAACCGCGCATCCGGCGAAAACGTGGCCAGACCCGATGCCGCGGACCCACTGCCCCCCGCGGGAGTCACGCTGACCAACCGGGTCACGCCTGCCACCAGGTCGCGCACAAAGACGTCGCTCGCCTCGTTGTCATCCCCCGCCACCAAATCGCTGGCGTCACTGACGAACAGCACATACCGGCCATCGCGGGAGATGCCCGCCACCACGCTCTCTCCGTTGCCGCTCTCACCCCCCGGGGTCACGCTGACCAATTGCGTCACCCCCGAGGCCCCCTCCCGCACCATCACATCCGAAACAGCGCCATTCACGTCGCGGGCCACCAGATTCGGTGCGGTGCTCTGAAAGGCGATCCACTGCCCGTTGCCACTCACCATCGGCACCCACGAATCGCCTCCGGCACTGCGGGAAATCCGACCCGCACCGGAAACCAACTCCAAGGGCGGAAGCGCGGACGCGATGAGGGTTCCGGTCAACAGCACGCATACAGCCAGGACCGGCTGGCGAACGGGTGAGTTCATGGGTGGCTGGGGTGGGAGTCAGGACGCTCCACCCGACGTTGCCCGCACTCGTCGAGGGCGAGCGCCTGGAACCAGGGGAGTGAACGCAATCCGTTGCCACCAGATCCACCGCCTGACAAGGGATTCTTTTTGTAGTCCCAGAACCGCCCCGCCCCTGGAATCCGGCCAAAGCGTGAGCGGAGTCCGACGTCGAGGCCGGAGCCTCCCCGTCCCGCCGCCAGCGGATGGCGGCCGAGCCCAGGAAGGGCACACCCAAAAAACACCGCCGCTCTTTGGGCTTTCGAGGAATGGGACCTTACGGCGTCACGGGAAGCCGTTCGTCCACCGTGGGTCCCGACATCAAAACGCCCTGCTCCTTGTAGGGTTTGAGCAGGAAATGGGTGCCGGTGGACACCACCCCCTGGATGGTGGCGAGCTTCTCGGAAACGAACGAGGCCACCTCCCGCAGGTTGTTCCCCGCCACCACCACCAACAGATCGTAGCCGCCCGACATCAGATAGCAGGACTCCACTTCGGTGTACTTTGCGATCCGATCAGCCAGCCGATCGAATCCACCGCCGCGCTCAGGCGTGATCCGCACTTCGATCACCGCACGGACAAGGTCATGCCCGACCTTCTCGTCGTTCAAGACCGCGCGGTAACCCAGGATCACCCGGTCGTTCTCGTACGCCTTCAACCGGGCCACCACGTCGGCCTCGGAAGTCCCGAGCAGCGAGGCCAGCTGGGCGGGCTTCAACGCGGCATTCTCCCGAACCAATTTGAGCAGCGGATCCATGGCCGCTGCTTCTAAGCGGCAGAACCGGCGCGGGGAAGGCTTTTTCGGGGAGCTCCGTCCACTTTTCAGCCGCGCTCCAAGACACCCTTGCGAACCCGCCGCCGCCCCCGCAGCCTTTTGCGCCCTGTGAATCCCCCCTCGCCCTCCGCCACCCACGGTCTCAAAGCCGTATTCCTGGATCGCGATGGCACGCTCAACGTCGAGCGAAACTACCTCAGCGATCCCGAACTCCTGGAACTCTTCCCCGGGGTCGGCCCCGCCCTCCGCCGCCTGCACGAGGCCGGGTTCACGCTCTTCATCGTGACCAATCAGTCCGGCATCGGACGCGGCTACTACACCGAGGCCGACATGCACCGGGTCAACCAGCGCCTTGCCGATCGCCTCGCCCCGGACGGCGTCCGGTTCTGCCACGTCTACTTTGCGCCCGAAGCCCCGGAACAACCCAGCCGCGGACGCAAACCGTCCCCCCAGTTCCTCTTGGAGGCGCGGGACGTCTACGGCGTCGACCTCGCCCGAAGCTACATGGTCGGGGACAAACTCGCCGACCTGGAATGCGGCTGGAACGCCGGGGTCCGGGCCAGCCTCCTGGTCCGCACCGGATACGGCGCCGAAACCGCCGCGCGCGCCCCCGCCAAGGTGACGCGCGCGTGGATCGTGGATGACCTGCCGGCCGCCGCGGAGGCCATCCTCCGCGACAGCCGCTCCCTTTGAAACGCGGCCGGCGATCGGGCTTCTACTTCGTGAGCCGATAGAACCCCGCGCTCCCGCTCGGCGTCACGGTGTGGGTATTGCCCGACACCCCCGTCACGGCCGTCCAACTCCCCGGCTGCGCCGTGGGGGAACTCTCCAGCCGGAAGCCACTCGCGTCCGCCGCCCAGCCAATCTTCAGCCCCGTGCCCTCCCGCACCACGGTTAACGTGGGCGCCACGCCCGACCCACCGGCCGTGACGGAATAGAGCCCGAAGTCGTCGATGCCGAAGTACCAGCTGTCCGTCCCGGCGTGGGCAAATCGGATCCGGACCGTGCGCTGGTTGTCCGCTCGCGGAATGGCAAAGAACTCCACCCGCTTGGAACCGACCCGGTCGTCATCCACCCGCG
>JADLFD010000189.1 GCA_020845805.1 Verrucomicrobiales bacterium
ATCCCGATGTCTTCCTCGGCCAGCGCATTGATGCGGAAGCCGATGGACAGCCGAACGCGGGATCCTCGGGCGATGATGCAAATCCCGCGGGAGCGGCGGATGACGAGGACGGCGTGGAAGTGAAGCTTCCGCTGGTGGCCGGGCAGAACGGGGAAGCCGTGGTCACCGCGTCCACCCAGGGACGGTTGTGGGCCTGGGTGGATTTCAACGCCGACGGCGATTGGGCCGACGAGGGGGAGCGCATCTTCAACGGGCAGGCGATTTCCGGCGGGGTGAACAACTTGAACTTCCCCGTGCCGGCGAATTCGAAAGTGGGCCCTTCGTTCTCCCGCTTCCGGTTCACGCGCACCACGATTGAAAGCTACGTGGGCGAGGCGTCCGATGGTGAAGTCGAGGATCATCCGGTGCGCATCTCGGCTCCCGAGAACCGCTACGACTATGGGGATGCGCCCGAGGAGGGAACCGCGTTCCCCACCACCATTGCGCGCAAGGGCGCCTATCATCAGGTGGAACCTGGTTTTCGCCTCGGCCGGGAGGAGGACGTGGAAGCAGACGGGCAACCCGACGCCGCCGCCAGCTTTGACGATGTGATTCCGGCGGGAGGCCCCGATGATGAGGATGGCGTGCGCTTCCTGACTCCGCTGGTGCCGGGTTCCACGGCGCGAGTGGAGGTCACGGCGTTGGCGCCTGGACGCCTGGACGCCTGGGTGGACTTCAACCTCAACCGGAACTGGAGCGACGCGGGGGAGAAGATCTTCAACTCCGAACCCTTGGTGGCGGGCGTCAACGTGCTGAGCTTCGTGGTGCCCTCCGTCCAGCGCGGGGGTGTGAGTTACGCGCGCTTCCGACTCAGTCAGCAGGGCGGACTGCCCTTCGATGGGTTCGGTGGCATCGGCGAGGTGGAGGACTATCTCGTCCGTGTCGACCGTCCGCAGCCGTGTGAACTTGGCTGCACAGGCGCTGATTTTTGGCTCACCTTCCCCGGCAACTATGCGCCGGACCCGGCCAATCCGGTACGCCCGCAATTGTGCATCCTCGGCGGTGCGGGGACGCAGGTCACCATCCGCATTGCCGGACTGGCCTATAACAACGTGGTGAACATTCCCGCCGCCGGCTCGGTGAATGTGGTGCTCCCCTCCGGTGCCGATCTCGGCGACGCCAACGATGTCATCGAGAACAAAGGTGTGCATGTCACCGCCACCGGACCCGTCACCGTCCATGCCCTCAACCAGGTCAAGTACACGGCGGACGGGTATACCGCGCTCTCGACGGAGGTGGTCGGAACCGAGTACCTCGTGCTCGGCTACGGCAACCTCTACTCCGCAATCCCAGAACTGAACGGCACGCAGTTCGCGCTCGTGGCCACCGAGGATCAGACCAAGGTCACCATCGTGCCCACCGAGGTCACCGGCACGCACGATGCCGGGTTCGCCTACACCATCGAGCTCAATGCCGGGCAGACCTACCAACTGCGTAACACCAACGACGCGCCGCGCGACCTGACGGGCACGCGCATCCTCGCCGACAAACCGGTGGCGGTTTTCTCCGGACACCAAATCGCCAACGTGCAATCGGCGAACGTGTTCTATGCCGATCACCTGGTGGAGCAATTGCTGCCGCTCAACCGCTGGGGTACGGAGTTCTTCGCGCGACCCTTCGCCACTCCGACCGGAACCCGCAGCGGGTACTCCATTCGCGTGCTCGCCGCGGAGGACAACACGCGCGTGTACCTCAACGGCGTGATCACCGGCACCTTGAACAAGGCGGAGCATCTCGACCGGAATCTCACGGCCGCCGTCGCGGTGACGACCGATCGTCCCGCGCTCATGGCCCAGTTTGCTCAGAGCTCGGATGCCGATGGCGTCGTGAACTCGGACCCCTTCATGGTGCTCGGCCAGCAACGCAACCTGTTCAACCGGGACGTTCGATTCTGCACCGCACCGGGTGGCTACCTGAGCCATCACCTCAATCTCATCGTGCCCACCGGATCGCTGGGCACCGTGCAGATCGATGGGGTGGCGTTTGCGGGACCGTTCACCCCGATGCCGGGCACGGGCTATTCCCATGCCACGGTTCAGGTGGGCGCCGGCATCCATCGGGTGACGTGTTCCCAGCCCCTGGGAGTCATCGTCTACGGCTGGAACGAATACGAATCGTATGCGTGGCCCGCCTGCCAGTTCTTCGGCGACACCACCCCGCCGCAGCTCACCTGTCCGACCCAGGACATCACGGTGGCCGCGGGGAATGTGGGCGACCTGTTTATCGTCAGGTGCTCGGCAGTCATCCCGGATTTGCGCGGCCAGGTGAAGGCCACCGACAACTGCAGCCTCGGCTCGGCCACCATCGGCGTGATCGTGAATCAGGAGCCGGCACCCGGAACCCGGGTGGGGGTGGGGACGCATGAGATCGTGCTTAGCGTCACCGATGCGCAGGGGAACGTCGGACGATGCGTGGTGCGATTCATCGTCACCGATCCCAATCCCGACGGCGCCTTGACGCTGCAGTGTCCCGCGGACATGAAGGTCTCCTGCACCTCGTCCAACGGCGCGATCGTGACCTACCCGGTCTTGGCCTACCGGGGTTGCACGCCGGTGCCGGTCCAGTGCACGCCCGCCTCGGGCAGCCTGTTCCCGATCGGTGAAACCACCGTGACCTGTGTGCTGGAGGACGAGGACAACCCGCAGACCTGCTCCTTCAAGGTGACGGTCCAGTGCCGCAAGGTGATCACCATCGGCGTCGTCAATCGCAGTCCAGTCCTCGACTGGGGTGCGGGTTCCGTCCTGGAGAGCGCGGAACAGATCCAGGGGCCGTGGACCGCTGTGGAAGGTGCCGTCCCGCCCTTCAACGTCGTGCCGCAAGGCAGCCGGAAGTTCTTCCGGATCCGCGATTGATCGGAGGCAGCGGCCCGTGGGGTGGACCCGTCCCCGGGCCATGACTTGATGCGGGCGGCGCCCCTCACCGTCAGGCCCGCCTTCACCGAGAGGCGGGGATCGCACCCGCGGGCGGCGCGCGTTGGCCGCGTGCGGGAAATGTAGGGTGAAGCCGGGCCAACGTCCCGGTACAGTGCGCGCACCGCGTGAGCGCGCCCCTGCTGAAACTGGATTCGATCACCAAGACCTTCGGGGCCGTGCGTGCCCTGAAGGGGGTGTCATTCGAGCTTCGCGCGGGCGAGGTCCATGCGTTGTTGGGTGAGAACGGCGCGGGCAAGTCCACCCTGATCAAAGTGATCACCGGGGCGCATACCCCCGACGCCGGCAGCATGGAGCTGGCAGGGGAGCCCGTCCGGCATCTGACCCCGGCGCGGGCGCATGAGCTGGGGATTGCCTGCGTCTACCAGCAACCGGCGCTCTTCGCCGATCTCACCGTCGCCGAGAACATCGCCCTCCGCCTGGAAAGCGTGTCGCCCTTTCATCGGGTCGACTGGCGCGGGCGGAACGAATCCGCCCGCGCGCTCCTCGCGCGCATGGGCGCTCGCATCGAGCCCACCACCGAAGTGCGTGCCCTCTCCATGCCCGAGCAGCAGTTGGTCGAGATCGCCTGCGTGCTGGGGGCCGGCGCGCGCATCGTGATCATGGACGAACCGACCGCCTCCCTCACCCGCCAGGAGCAGGACCTGCTGTTCGCGGTGGTGCGCGACCTGCGTCGGAGCGGGGTCGGGATTGTCTATATCTCCCACCGCCTCGAGGAGATCTTTGCCCTCGCGGATCGCGTCACGGTCCTGCGTGACGGGGAAAGCGTGGGCACACGGCAAGTCCCGCCCCATGCCGCCTCGGCCGAACAGGGGGCCGCGGCGGGACTCACGCGTTCCGAGCTGATCGGGATGATGGTGGGTCGCGACGTGTCGCAAGAGTTTCCGCCGCCCGGCCGCCGGGCCGGCGATCCGGTGCTTTCGTTGCGCGGCGTCAGCTGTCGCCGTGGCGGTGTGCATTCGGTCTCACTCCAGGTTTGTGCCGGGGAGATCGTCGGCGTGGCCGGGTTGGTGGGAGCGGGACGGACCGAGCTGGCGCGCGTGCTTTTTGGCCTGACACCGGCTGACGAGGGGGAGATTCGGCTGGGGGGGGAAGTGGTGTGCCTCGGTTCGCCGGCCGAAGCCATTCGGCGCGGCATCGCGTACGTCCCCGAAGATCGGCGTCGCCACGGAGTGATCCTCGATCTCCCCATCGCGCACAACGTGACGATGGCGGTGCACCCGAGGTTGTTTCGCGGCGGTTGGCTGCGTCCAGCCGACGAACGGGCGATGACGGAGCACTTCGTGCGTGAGCTGGGCATCAAGGCCTCGGGTCCCGAGGCGCCGGGAGCCAGCCTCAGCGGGGGCAACCAGCAGAAGGTTTCCCTCGCCCGCTGGCTGGCCACCCGACCCAAGCTGCTGATTCTCGACGAGCCGACGCAGGGCGTGGATGTGGGGGCCAAGGGAGAGATTCACCGCATCATCCGCCAGCTCGCCGAGGCGGGCCTGGCGGTGCTGATGATCTCCAGCGACCTGCCGGAGGTGCTGGGGATGAGCGATCGCATCGTGGTGATGCGCGGCGGCACGGTGGTGGCCGAACTGCCCGCTGGATCGGAGGCCGCGGCCGTCATGGCGGCCGCCCTGGGACATACCGCCGCGGAGGTGAAGGCGTGAACCGCTCCTTCCGCGAATGGTCCGTCGCCGGCGCCCTGCTGGTCATGCTGGGTTTCCTGGCGGTGTTCGCGCCCGGGTTCTTCGAGCCGCAACCGCTCCTTTCGCGGCTGACCGCAGCGGCGCCGCGCCTCGTGGTCGCCTGTGGCATGGCGATGATCATGATCACGCGCCAGATCGACATCTCCGTCGGGTCGCTGTTCGCGGTGTGCGGCGTCACGGCCGGTCTGACGGCGGCGTCGGGAGTTCCCCTGCCGGTGAGCATCGCCGTGGCCGTGCTGGTGGGTGGCCTGGGTGGCACTGTGAACGGTGCTTTGGTGGCGGGTCTGCGCCTGCCGTCAATCGTGGTCACCCTCGCCACCATGGTCACGCTGCGCGAAGCGCTGCGCCTCGCGCGCCAGGGCGTGTTCGTCAATCTGCCCGACGGCGCCCAATGGTTCGGACTCAGCATGGCGGCGGGGCAGACCGTGGTGTGCGCACTTGCCGTGGGGGTCCTCGCGTTGCTGGCCTGGGCACTGCGTCATCTGGCGGCCGGTCGATTCCTCTATGCCGTGGGTTCCGACGCCGAGGCGGCGCGCCTCGCCGGCATCCGTCCGCGTGCCACGACCTTCGCTGTTTTCGTGCTCATGGGCGCCCTCACCGGCCTCGCGGCGGTGATGAACATGGTGCAGTCCCCTCAAGTGGATCCCGCCTCCGGCCGCGGTCTTGAAATGGAAGCCATCGCGGCGGCGGTGGTGGGTGGGGTGGCAGTGGCTGGCGGGCGCGGCAGTCTCTGGGGCGTGCTGGCCGGCTTTCTTCTCCTCGCCTGTATCAATCCCGCCCTGACCTATCTGGGCGTGAAGCCCTACTGGGACAAGGCCAGCCAGGGCGCCATCATCCTCGCCGCGGTGGTGGCGGACGGCCTGCGACGCCGGCGGCGCGGCGAATGAGCAACGTTTCCCCAACCCTCTCCATGCCCGAAAGACCTTCAGCCACCGGACGGAACTGGCTCACCCACGAGTCGCTCCTCGCCCTGCTGGTGCTCGTGGAAATCGTGTTCTTCGCGTGGAACGGCCGGAACTTCGGCACGCCCGACAACGTGGCCAACATCGTGCGCCACTCGGTCGAAATCGGCCTGCTGGCCATGGTGATGCTGCCCGTCATTCTCACCGGCGGGATCGATCTCTCCGTCGGTTCCCTGCTCGGTCTGTGTGCGGTGATCTTCGGGAAACTCTGGCGCGACGCCGGACTCGACTGGGCGCTGGCCGCCGGATTGACCCTCGGATGCGGTGCCCTGGCCGGAGGGCTCAACGCCGCGCTCATCACGGTTCTGCGGCTGCCCCCGCTGATTGTCACCCTGGGCACCTACTCGCTGTTCCGAGGGTTGGCCGAGGCCCTGACTCGTGGCGTGGACGCGTTTACCGGGCTGCCCGAGTCCTTTCTGTTCCTGGGAACCGGCCGAGTGGCGGGGGTCCCCACCCAGGCCTGGCTGTTCGGCCTCGTCGCGCTCGGGATCGGTCTGATGGTGCACCGCACCACCGCCGGCCGCGCGTTCCGCGCCATCGGCTTCGCTCCCGAGGGTGCCCGCTATGCAGGGATCCCCGTCGACCGCCGGCTGATCCTTGCCTACGTGCTTGCCGGCACGGTGGCCGCGCTCGCTGCGCTCACGTACACCGCCCGTTTGGGCACGGCGAAGGCGGACGCGGGAACGGGATATGAGCTGGCGGCCATTACCGCAGTGGTGCTCGGGGGCACCAGCATCTTTGGCGGTGTGGGCTCGGCGGCTGGCACGCTGCTGGGCGTGGCGGCTATCGCCGTCCTCAGCAATGGGCTGTCCCGCCTGCCGGCCACCATGAGTCAGGCCAGCGAACTTTCCGGGCTGTTCACGGGATTGCTCCTGATCGTGGCGTTGGGCGCCGGCGCCCTGGCGCGCACGGCGGCGGGCGCCACCCGCCGGCCCGCCGCTTCCTGATCACGATTCCGGTTCCAGTTCCGGCTCCGGTTCCGGTCCGGAACCCCCCGATTTGCGGTTCCCCGCGCGAGGCAGACCACGGCGCTTGACGATTTCGAAGTGATATCATATCAATAGCCAACACGGAACCGGTTCCGGCGTGGGTCAAAGGGGGTGGCCGAGCGGGTTTCACGAGCTGGGAGCGACTATGAACATGGAATCTCAAACCTCGAATCGGGAGCGGGCGGTGGGTGTCTTGAGTGGTTGGTTGGTATTGCCGGTGGTGTTGCTGATGTTGCCGGCCTGCATTGGGTTGCTCATTTATTCGTTCACGCAGGGGATGCCGGCGCAGGGGCACCCGTATTGGTGGGCGTTCATCACCGCGATCCTGGGGTTGATCTCCTGGGTGGTGGCGCTGAGCGGCTTCTTCACGCTGCAACCCAACGAGGCGCGGGTCCTGGTCTTGTTCGGCGCGTATCGGGGCACGGTGCGTTCGAGTGGGTTCCACTGGGCCAACCCGTTCTATTCCAAAGCGCGCATGAAGGTTTCGCTTCGCACCCGCAACTTCAACGGGGAGCGGCTGAAGGTGAACGACAAGCGCGGCAACCCGATTGAGATCGCGGCGGTGGTGGTGTGGCGCGTGGAGGACACGGCGCAGGCGACGTTCGATGTGGAGGACTATGATCACTATGTGCGCGTGCAGAGCGAGTCGGCGGTGCGGCATCTGGCCAGCTGCTACGCGTATGATCATGGCGAGGACAGGGAAGTGACGTTGCGCAGCGGAGTGGACGAAGTGTCGGTCGCTTTGCGCCAGGAGCTGCACCAGCGGCTCTCCAAGGCGGGCGTGGTGGTGGACGAGGCAAGGCTGACGCATCTCGCGTATGCGCCCGAGATCGCGCAAGCGATGCTGCGTCGGCAGCAGGCGGAGGCGGTCATCGCCGCCCGCGAGAAGATCGTACATGGCGCGGTCGGCATGGTGGACATGGCGCTGCGTGAGTTGGCGGCCAAGCAGGTGCTGACGCTGGATGACGAGCGGAAGGCGGCGATGGTGTCGAACCTGCTCGTCGTGCTTTGTGGTGAGACCGAAGTGCATCCGGTGATCAACACGGGAACGTTGTATGCCTGAAGTTGCTCCACGAAACGCGAGGCCGGGTGTTGCGGAGTTCGAGGCTCCGTGGGGCGCCACGCAGCGCGTGGTGTCGTTGTTGGTGCTCACCGTATTACCCCTGGTTCTCGTGGGCACGTGGGTGGGGATGCCCGGCCTGTGGCTGCGTCTCACCGTGGCGACGGGGATCCTGGTGCTGTTGGCGGTGGGTTTGGGATCCATGGTGCTGGGGTATCGCGTGGAATCGGATGCGCTTTACGTGCGGCGTCCGCTGCGCGAGACCCGGATCCCGCTGGCGGGGCTGCGTGCCGCGGAGTGCGATGCGGGGGCCCTGACAGGATCGCTGCGGCTGTTCGGCAACGGCGGGTTTCTTTCGTTCACGGGCTGGTACTGGAATCGTCGGCTCGGACGTTTCCAGCTGTTTGCAAACGATCCGTCACACGCGGTGGTGATGCGTTTCCGGGATCGCGTGGTGGTGGTGGCGCCGTCGGAGCCGGCGACGTTTGCCGCGAGGTTGTCCGGAGCCTGCCATGGCTGAGCGAAAATCATTCCTCCTGCGCATCGATCCGCAGCTGTGGTCCGAGCTGGAATCCTGGGCGGAGGCGGAGCTGCGCAGCGTGAACGGCCAGATCGAGTATCTGTTGCGTGAAGCCGTGCAGCGCCGGCGTTCAAGACGCGTTCCCGGCGTGTCCACTCCCCCGGCGTCCGCCGAGGGACCGACGGAGAATTGAACGGGGTTGCGGGCGCGCGCGGGGGGGAGGCATGGGCAGATCCCGGGGTCTGTTGGGGGTTCCTGCCCTGGGACTTGGGATTGCCGAGGATGCCCTTTTGGCCTGAATATGGCCGGGTTCGATCAGGGCCTCTTCATGAACACCGTGCCTGCCAGGAACCCGGTCTTCGGAGTCGACGCCTTCGCCAGCGAGGCCTTTCGTGGGAATCCCGCGGCGGTCTGCCTGTTGGATCGCGAAGGGGATGCGGCGTGGATGCAGAAGGTCGCTGCGGAAATGAATCTTTCGGAGACCGCGTTCCTGGTGCCGTTGGGGGCGGTGTGGGGGCTGCGCTGGTTTACGCCGGTGGTGGAAGTGGATTTGTGCGGGCATGCGACGCTGGCGAGCGCGCACATCCTCTGGGAGCAGGGGCTGATGGATGCCTCCCAGACCGTCACCTTTGCGACTCAGGTCAGTGGCCGGCTCACGTGCCGTCATGTGGCGGGCCGGATTTCCATGGACTTCCCCGCGCGGGCGCTGTGCGCGGGTGAAGTCCCGACAGGGCTTTACGAAGCGCTGGGTGCTCCGGGGGAGGTGCTCGGTTGGGCGGGCCGGGATCTGGTGGTGGAGTTGGCCAGTGCGGAGCAAGTGCGTTCCCTGCGACCTGACCCATCGGCGCTGGCGCGGTTGCCGTTGCGTGGCGTCATCGTCACTGCCGCGGGGGAGGTGGAGGGGGCGGACTTCGTCTCGCGGTTCTTCGCGCCGGGCGTGGGGATTGCCGAGGATCCGGTGACGGGATCCGCGCACTGCGCATTGGCGCCGGTCTGGGCCGCGCGCCTGGGGCGCGAGCAACTGACAGGGCACCAGGTCAGTGCCCGGGGTGGTGAGGTGGGCGTGCGCGTGAACGGGGACCGGGTGGAGTTGCGCGGCCAGGCGTTGACCATCTGGCGCGGTGAGTTGCTTGCCTGAATGGGCGGACCGCAACCTCAAGCTTCCGGCTCCCGCTGCGATCTGACAGACTTCGCGTGATCCAGGAATGAAGCGAGGATTGCTCAGTCTGTGTGCCGGAGTTCTGACCGTTGCTGCGTCTGCGGCGACGGGAGGGGACAAGCCGGTCGGGGGCACCGGCCACTGGGCCTTCCAGCCGGTGCGCGATCCGGCGCCGCCTGTTGTTCGGAATGCCGCGTGGTGCCGCACTCCGCTCGATCGTTTTGTGGCCGCGCGGTGGGAGGCGGAGGGAGTCCAGCCCGAGGCGCCGGCCGACCGGCGTACCCTGATTCGTCGCGCGAGCTTCGACCTGACCGGGCTTCCTCCCCGGGTGGAGGAGGTGGACGCGTTTCTCGCCGAGCGCACGGAGAGCGCTTGGCCCGATCTGATCGATCGGCTTCTTCAATCCCCGCGGTATGGCGAGCATTGGGGTCGTCACTGGCTGGATGTGGTGCGCTATGCGGACACCGCGGGTGAGACGGCGGATTATCCGGTGCCGGTGGCGTGGCGATATCGCAACTACGTCATCGACGCCTTCAACGCCGACAAACCCTACGACGAGTTCCTGCGTGAACAGATCGCGGGCGACATCCTGGCAGGGACCGGCCCGGCGGAGCGTTACGCGGAACGCGTCACGGCCACCGGTTATCTGGCCATCTCACGTCGGTTCGGTTTCGACTCCGAGAACTACCATCACCTCACCATTCAGGACACGATCGACACGGTGGGCCAGAGTGTGCTCGGCCTGACGCTGGGTTGCGCCCGGTGTCACGCGCACAAGTACGACCCGGTGAGCATGCCCGAGTACTATGCGCTCTACGGCATCTTCGACAGTACGCGATATGCCTTTCCCGGCTCCGAGCAGAAGCAGAAGCATCGCGCGCTGTCCCCGTTGCTGCCTCCCGCCGAGTCCAAGCCGCGCTGGCGCGAGTACGAGCGCCGCGTGGCCTCTCTCGTGCGCCTGCTGGATCGGCACGGAGTGTCCGCGCCTGCCGGCGTCTTGCGTTCGCTGGACGAGATGGACGGCGATTTCGAGATGCAGGCCCCCGCGGCCGGAGGCAGCAAAGGCGTGCTCGTGCCGCCCTGGGTGTTCCAGGGTCCCATCGCCGTCACCCTGGAGGCGCAAAGTCCGTTTCGGAACCTGCATCCATTGGGCAAGGTGGGGGCCAGCCTCGCGGCGGGCACCGAACCCTACCGCGTGGGGCAGGCCCTGCATCCGGCCCATGCGCGTGGTCAGGAGGGACGGGTCCACGTGAATCTCGACTTTCGCCTCGGTCCGGATTCGGCCGCGACCGCGGCCCAGGGGCGCCATCGGTTTTGGATCGGCGCGGAACCGGCGGTGGCGGCCGTGGAACTGTTGCTCGGGCCTTCCCAGGTCGTGGTGCGCACGGGAGATCGGGAGGACGTGGTGCGCACGGTGGAACCGGGTCGTTGGTACAATCTTCAGCTTCACCTCGACCTCGCGGCGGGCACCGTGGCGGGCGTGGTGGGAACCCCGGGGGACCTCACGCGCTTTGAAGCACGCCCGTGGTCTTCGCGGGGGCCGGCGGTCCTGGATTTCGTGGCTGTCGATTCGGCCGATCCGGTCGGGACCCCGTTGCCGGCCATCGCGTGGGACAACCTCGGGGTGGACGATTTTGAGATTCCCCCGGTGTCCACCACGCCGACGTCGGCCGGGGCCGTGGACGACGGCCCGGATCCGGTGGCCTTGCGAGAGCGGTTGGTGACGCTGACGGGCACGGATGGTGACTTTGAACTGCAGGAGGACGGGGAGGCGCCGGTATCGCCCTGGGGGCCCGGCCCCAAGAGCGTGGTCAAGGTCAGTGCGGCCGCGCAGAGCGCGTACACGAATGTGTATCCCGCGGGCCGCCTCGGGATTCGGCTGCCGGGTGGAGGTGCCTACAACGGATTCGGCCAGACGCTGACCAAGCGCTGGCAACGAGGGAAGGACGCCACGCTCCATGCCTCTCTCGATCTTCGGGTGGCGGAGGGAGCGGAGGGAGCGAACGGCTCCTGGCGGTTCTATCTGGGCCATGGTCCGGGCGGTTCGGCGGCGGTGGAACTCTTTGTGAACGGCCGCGAGCTTTTCCGGCGCAGCGGCGACGTACGGGAGTCGGTGGGTGTGGTGCGTCCCGGCGCCTGGCATCAGGTCCAACTGGAACTCGATCTCGAAGCGCGGCGGTACCAGGGACGGCTACGGGACGCGACGTCCACGACGGAGTTCACCGGGGAATTCGCCACCGGCTGGGATGGCAGCGTCGACTACACCTTCATCGACAGCTACGGCCACCTGCCTGGCGACCGACCGACCCTGGATGCGGACAACCTTGCGCTCGGCACTCAGCCGCCGTGGGTCGAGACGGATTCCCAGCGGGCGGCGCTGCTCGCCCACGGAGACGGGTGGGCGGCTCGGCGCGCCGAGGTCCTCGAAGTGCGGCGGCAGTTGGCTGAAGGACGCGAGCGTGCGCAGCGCCTGCGCCGCGAGTTAGAGATGTTGCTCGCGGACGGACCCTTTCCGTTGGCCTACGCGGTGAGCGAGGGCAACCCCCGTGATTCACGGATCCAGCTGCGAGGCGAACCCGAGAAGCCGGGCGACCCCGTGCCGCGCGGCTTTCTTCAGGTGCTGGGAGGGGGCGCAGTGCCGTCGGGGGTGCGCGGGAGTGGCCGGCTGGAACTGGCGGAGTGGCTGACCCATCCGCGCAATCCCCTGACCGCGCGCGTCATGGTGAACCGGATCTGGCAGTATCATTTCGGCCAGGCTCTGGTGCGGACCCCCAATGATTTTGGCACGCGGGGGCAGGCTCCTTGGGATGCGGATCTCCTGGACCATCTGGCCACGGAGTTCATGCGCGGGGGTTGGTCGATCAAGGCCATGCATCGTTTGATCATGACCAGTGCCGTGTACCAGCAACGCAGCCGCCTCTCGTTGCCGGCCAGGGCTGAGCCGGCGGCGCCGGCTGGGGACGACTGCCCGGTGGTGCCGGCGTGGGAGCCGTCGCGCGCGCGCGCGGCGCAGGGGACGGAGATCCCCGGGGGATTCACGCCGTTCGCCCGTCGGCGGCTCGGAGCCGAGGAAACGCGGGATGCGATCCTTGAGGTCAGTGGTGAATTGGATGCCACGCCGGGCCAGGGTCATCCGTTCCCCGAACCCACCACCTGGGGTTACACCCAGCATGGGCCGTTCAGCGCCGTCTACGACCACGCCAAGCGCAGCGTTTATCTCATGACCCAGCGCATCAAGCGGCACCCGTTCCTCGCCTTGTTCGATGGCCCGGATCCGAACGCCAGCACCGCGGAGCGTCGCACGAGCATCGTCCCGACCCAGGCGCTCTACTTCCTGAACGATCCCTTTGTGCATCGCCAGTCCGAGCGGTTCGCGCAGCGGGTGCTCGAAACTCCGGGAGATGACGCGGCGCGCACGGAGTCGGCCTACCGCCGCGCGCTGGGACGGCGTCCCAACGAGGCCGAGTGCGCTGAGGCCAAGGCGTTTCTCGACCAGTACCGCGCGGAGCTCGGTGCCAGCAACACGGTGCCCGGATCCGACCGCGAGGTCGCCGCCTATGCCGCCCTGGCGCGGGTGCTGTTGGGAAGCAACGAATTCCTCACCGTCGACTGACCTTGTCCATGAGCGCTGTTCCTCACTTCGATCCCACGCGCCGCGCGTTTCTCCGTTCGCTGGCGGGGGGCTCGATGCTTTATCCGGGCCTGGTTTCGCGGTTGCTGGCGGAGGAGACAGCGGGGGTGGGGGCGGTGGCTGGCGAGGGGGATCCGCTGGCGCCGAGGGCCCCGCATTTCGAACCGCGCGCCAAGCGGGTGATTTTCCTCTACATGAGCGGAGGTGTGTCCCATGTCGATTCCTGGGATCCCAAGCCGCGCCTGTTTTCCGATGCAGGGAAGACGGTGAAGGTGGACGAGTTCCAGGGCCGGAAGGGTGACTTCAGCATGTTTGCCAAGCGGCCGCAGTGGGAGTTCTCCCCGCATGGCCGTTGCGGGACGGAAGTGAGTTCGTTGTTCCCGCACATGGCGGGTTGTGTGGACGACCTGTGCGTCATCCGCTCGATGGTTTCCGACCACACCAACCACTACGAAGCCACGCTGGGGATCCACACCGGGTCCTTCACTTTTGCGCGTCCGAGCATGGGTTCGTGGGTGAGTTATGGGCTGGGGACCGAGAATCGCAACCTGCCTTCCTTCGTGGTGATTGCGCCCAAGACCCCGTATGCCGGGAGTCAGGTCTGGGCGGGGGATTTCCTGCCTGGCGCCCATCAGGGCACCCTCGTGGTGCCCGGGGAGGAACCCGTCGCCAACCTGCGCCGTCGCGTGGCCACCCGTCGGCTGCAGGAGCTCGAGCTCGGCGCCATGGAGCGCCTGAACCAGCGGCATCTGGGGATCCGCTCCGGCGACCCCCTGCTGCAGGCCCGCATGAAGTCCTTCGAGACCGCCTTCGGCATGCAGATGGAAATGCCGGACGTGTTTGATCTGTCGCGGGAGAGCGAGGCCACGCTGGCGTTGTACGGGCTGGAGCGCGGGAGCACGCGCGGGTTTGCCTGGCAATGTCTCGTGGCGCGACGGCTCGCGGAACGCGGGGTGCGCTTCGTCGAGCTCATCGATGTGGGATCCTCCGACAACTGGGATGCGCATGGAGACATGCTCACGCACGCGCCTCTGGCGCGGAACGTGGACCAGGCCATCGCCGGACTGCTTCGCGATCTGAAGTCGCGCGGCATGCTGGAGGACACGCTGGTGGTTTGGACCACGGAATTTGGGCGGACGCCCTTCAATGCCGCCGCTGACGCCAAGGGGCGCGAGCACCATCACTGGGTGTTCTCCTCGTGGCTGGCGGGAGCGGGGGTCCGTCCGGGACTGGTGTACGGGGAATCGGACGAGCATGGCATCCGGCCCGCCCGCCAGGCGGTGCACGTGCATGATTTCCACGCCACCATCCTGCATCTCATGGGCCTCGACCACGAACGTCTGACCTACCGGCACAGCGGACGGGATTTCCGGCTTACCGACGTGGCCGGCGATGTGGTGCGCGGAATCCTGGCCTGAGGAGCGGGCCCGCGGGTCGGCGGGCTGGTGTGCTCTGGACGCGGTCGGCTTCTGTGTCGCGCCTACGCTGGGGCGGCGTCGGAGTTCGGCTCTCCCGCCTGGGGGAGGGGAAGTTCTAGGATGAACGTCGCCCCCTGACCGGGACCGTCGCTTTCGGCGTAGAGTCGGCCGCCCATTTCCTTCGCGGCCAGAGCGCCGCTATGGAGGCCGAACCCGTGGCCATCGGCCTTGGTGGTGAACCCGTGCTGGAAGATGCGGGTGAGGTTCTCCGCGGAGATGCCGATCCCGGAATCCGAGACTGAGGCCCGGACCAGCTGGTCGTTGATGGGTTCGACCGCCAGGCGGAGGGTGCGCGTGTCGCTGGGGGACTGGAGGAGGGCCGGAATGGCGTTGCGGATGAGGTTGACGAAGATCTGCAGCGTCTTGTGTTTGTCGAGGGAGAGAACCGGCAGCTCCCGGTAGTCACGCACGACGTGGATGTCGTTGCGCCGCATCGTTTCCTCGTGCATCGCGGCGGCTTCGTCGAGCACCACGAACAGGCTGACGGCCTCGTGGACGGCCGCGGCGCTGGCGTAGGATTGCTGGCGGGCGACGATGTTCTTCACGTGATCCACGTTGCGACGAAGCAGGAGTAGTTCGTCGACGAGCTGGGTACGTTCCGTGGTGAGGTGCTCGGCGAGCGCGATCAGGTAGGTGTTGAGCTGGCGGCCCTTGGGATCGCTGGTGAGAAAGTGCGGCAGATCGGCGGCGTGTTCGGCCAGCATATGCGCGACGCGCTCCAGGTTGCGGACTTTGGAATGCCGCATGCGCTCCTCCACGGTGGAGGCGGAGACATTGATGCTGTTGAGGACGTTGCCGACGTTGTGGAGCACGCCGGTGGCGATTTCGGCCATACCAGCCCGGCGTGAGGCGTCGCGGAGTTTCTGGTTTAGATCCTCGCGTTCGGCGTCGGCCTGGCGGCGCGCGGTGACGTCCGTATGCGAACCCGCCATCCGGATGGGTACGCCGTCCGAGTCGTGCAGTGCCGCGCCGCGGGAGAGAATCCAGACCTCGCGCCCGTCCCGGTGCTGCATCCGAAACTCAGCGATGAACTCGCTACGCGACCCGGTGCGGCAGGCCTCGAGTCCGGTGCGGACCTTGGCCAGGTCGGCGGGATGAACGAGGCGTTCGAACGTCTCGTGGGTGTTGAGCAGTTCGGCTTCGCGATAGCCGAGCATTTCCTTCCAGCGGGGCGAGAAATACATCTCGCCCGTACGCAGATCCCAATCCCAGAGGCCGTCGGTTGAGCCGCGGACGGCGATCTCATAGCGCTGACGACTGTCGCGCAGGGCGGCGTCGCGGGACTGGATTTGGTCCAGCATCTCGTTGAAGGCGGCGGCCACGGTGCCCATTTCATCCGAGGACGTGTGTTCGGCGCGGATGGAGTAGTCCTTGGAGCGCGCGATGGTCTGCGCCGTCGAGGCCAGGCGCAGCAGGGGTTCGGTCACGACACCCTGGAGTCGGGACGCGATCCCGTAGCCCAGGGCGCCGGCACCGACCAGCACGAGGCCGAACACGCCCGAGTAGACGAGCAGCGCCTCGCGGAAGATGGATTGCAGATCGGCGCTGAGGACGAGGGTGCCGATCGCCTTGCCGTCCAGCTCGATGGGGCGCGTGACCAGCAGGCCGCGGTCGTACTCGGCCGAACTGGCGGGTGCGGTGGCCCACGCCAGCTCGGTCATGCCGGCGATCTCGCCGTACGACGCGAACACGGAGCCGTCGATGGAAAGCACGGCGGCGGCATGGATGCGCGGATTGGCGCGCAGGGCACCGAGCACCTGGCGTGTGACATCCGCGTCACGGAAACCGAGCGGCGTGGCGCAATTGTCGGCGAACATCAGGCCGAGGCTTTCCACATCCCGGACGAAGAGGCGTCGCGTGCGATAGACTTCGAAGGTGAACAAGGCCATCGCCGCGGCGAGCATGACCGCCGCCACCGTCACCAGCGTGACCACCATCATCTTGCGATGGATGGGGAGATGACGCAGGAGGTGCATGGCTACTTCCTCGGGAGGGTCGTGGAGCCGGAGGTGACTTTGCCGAGGGCCAGGATGCGGGAACTGACCTTGAGTCCGGACGTGGCCGCGAGGTCGGCGTGGATCTGGAAGCGGAGATTCTTTCCCTCGCGCACAAACTGGAGCATGCCACCGGCCTCGATGAAGCCCTCCTGGTCGCCGACGGTGAGGACGGGGCGACCGGCGAAGGAACCGAGCCAGGCACGCAGCTGGGCCTCATCGACGACGGACAGGAAGACGATGTGGCAGTCGGTCAGGCGGTCGGTGGTGGCGGCGCGTTTCACCTCGAGTGGCCGGCCCCGTGCCGTTTCACCGCGGAAGAGTTCATCCAGCACATCCCCGAAGGGATCCTCGCCGAGGATGCCGATGCGCACGGGAGTATTGGCGTTCCCGAACGCGGTGGCCGGCCATTCGACGAGCTTGGCGAAGTTGAGGAGGAACACGCCCTTGAGCTTGCTCTCCAGGTTCTGCGCGGGCGTGGCGGCGGCGACACTCGTTCCGGGGGACGCGAGGGCGATCATCGACAGGAGCATTCCGGCCCGCAGGAAACGGGACCTGAGTACCACGCTGATGAGCTTGCGGATCACGGAGGGAGGTTTAGCCGATCAGAATTTGTAGGTGAGCTTGGCGCGGAAGGAGCGCCCGTCCTGCTCGATGAGGGCGGGAAGGAACTCGCTGCCGGCGGGGTAGCTGTAGCGGGAATCGAACAGGTTATAGAGGGTGGCCGAGGCCTCCAGACCTTTCACCAACTCGCGACTGTAGAGCGTGAAATTGACCACCCAGAATGGGTCCGCGAAGCCAATGCCCCGACCGGGCAGGGTGCGTGCGCGGCTGGTGTACTGAGCTTCGATCCCCGCGAAGACACGGTCCCGCCAAAGCGGGGCGACCAGATTCCCCTTGAGCAGGTGCTGGGGCGAGTTGCTGAGCTCGGCCCCGGACTGGACATCCTCGGTGCGCTGGAGGGTGTAACTGGCGCGGGCAAGCCATCCGGAGCGCGTGCGGTATTCTCCCTCGAGTTCCATGCCCAGGGTGCGTGCCTGTTCGAGGTTGGAAAAATATTCGCGCGTATCGGCCGGGTCGTTTGACGGGGTGATGCCGATGAGATCCTGCGTGTCGTTGAAGAAGCCGGACACACTCAGCCGGGTCTCGGAACCGAAGTATTGTTCCAG
>JADLFD010000190.1 GCA_020845805.1 Verrucomicrobiales bacterium
CCGCCTTTGATGAACAGTTCAACGAGCGTGTAGGCGAACATAAGGAGTGGGACTGGGTTCGTTGCCGGAAAGTCGTGCTAGGGGGCAAAGGTGATCGCGATGCGATAGTTCACCGCATCACCGGCCTGGGCTCTCCATTCTTTGCGGATGAAATCGCAAACATGGCGGTCGAGGGCAGGGGAACCAGAGCTCTTCCCCACTTCCACCTTGGTCGGAATGCCGTTGGTCGCGACGTAGATCAGGGCTTCCACCGTGCCGCCGATGCGGTTCCGCTGGAATTCGTCGGGATAATTAGGGGGCGGCTGCTTCTTGAACTCCTTGCCGCCGAAGCGGATGGCTCGAAATTCGAGCTTGGGAAGGTTATCCGGCGGAGGGTCCCTGGGAATGATGGCAGGCGGCGGCGGGATGCGGCCCGGATCATTGACGATCACCACGTAGCGGGAGTCGACGGGGTCGGCGAAGGCCACGTTCTCCGGGGGGGCCACCATGATGGGCGCCACGATTTGGGGGGGAGCCAGGTCGTCGACGGGTTACTCGGACGGTTGCTGCTCGCTGTCGGTGGGGGGCGGGGGTTCGTGTTCCGCGGGCGGGGGCAGCTCGACCGGAATCAGCGCCGGTGGCGGGGCGGGCTCGCGCAGCACGAAGACCGGCTGCTTGATTCCCAACACCGCGACGATGACGAACAAGAGGCAGACCGAATTCGCCCAGGCCAGTTTGCGCGAGTCGTCACGGTTGGCTCGCGGGAGGCAATATTGGGCGAGATCCGAGGTCAGTTGGTACTCGCGGACGGGGGGAGTGACGGTGGCGGACCCGCTCATGGCACACGCGAAGGAGGTAACTGGGACCGGTCCCGGAGTATATCCCGGGAGGACTGAGCGTGGGGAGCACGCGGCGGAAGGGAGGCACCCAAATGAGGGAGCCGGACCTTGGGGAGCCTCACGGCACCTCGGATCGGCTTCTCCACTGACGCGCCATGGAACATGGAACCAAGGCGGAACCGCGGAACTCGAACAATCGGCCCGCCTGACGGGAGAAAACTGAGGTGCCCGGCAGCTCGAGGCAACCCTCAATTTGTGGAAACACTGCGCCCCTCGGACGTTTGCACCAGGCTTTGCAGATACTCGGCAATGGGCTGCGCGCGCGCCGCGGCATTGTTGGCGGTCTGGCCGGTGAAGGTGCGCATCTTCAACCGCACTGCGAACAGCGGCTCCCCGTTGCGGTCGCTGAGCGGGAACACCGCGGTGGAAGCACTGGAGGCGGCTTTGGCCGCGGGCTTTCCGGAGTCCAACACTTCCGTCTCCGCGGGATCAGCAGGGGTTCCTACCAACGCGGGGTCCGACGACGCGATGGCTTTGGCTTGTCCGTCGATCCGCCCGAAGACGGTGATGCCCAGCAGTCGCGGAAACCGGGCCATGCCGCGGTCCACCAACAGGCGTGGCAGGGTCCGAACCTCATCATACTCGACAACCAGCGACCGAAAGTGGCTGACCGAATCCGACTTGGTCCAGAGCGCGAGGTGACCTTGGAGGAAAGTGGAGTCGTTGAGCGGTGGGATCACGGCCCGGCCATTGAAGAGGAACGAGATGGCGTTGCCTTTGCATTCCACGGACAGGGTGTGCCAGGTGCCGGTCGGGATGGGCAGGGAGGGGCCGATCGGCTCGCCCCGGACGCCATCGACCACCTTGTAGAACCGGAACGTGTTTCCGCCGGAGCTGGCGCGAATCACGTAGTAGTTCGTCGGGTCCTGCACTCGGAACGCGAGTCCGGCCATGCGTTCCACACGACCCGCCACGGTCCGGAAGGTCAGCGTGGCCTTGAAGTCCGCGAAGATCTCCTTGCGATAGATCAGGAGTGGGAACCGCTCATCGGTGGGGTCCTGCGAAAGCTGGGCGAGGACGGTCTCTGTGGTGAGGGAGGGTGTGGTGGTGCCGGGCAGCGGGGCGAGCTGGCTCTCGGCGTCGACTTGGATGACGCGCCATTCCGGGGCTGGACCTCCGCCCATAAGGGCGGGGGCGAAGTCCTCGGGAACGGCGCCGGCCTTCCACAGGCCGAAATCGAGGGAGAGCGTGGCGGCGGAGGCCCGGGGACCGCCGGCGAGGAGAAGGAGGAGAGCGGTGAGGTGGAACCGGAGGCGGATCGACATGGGAGCAGGCACGGGGGGCAGGGTAGGGAAAGGGCCGATCGGCGCCGTGCGGCGTCGATCAGGCGATGAGATCTTGGACCACGTGACCGTGGACATCGGTGAGCCGGAAATCGCGTCCGGCGTGGCGAAAAGTCAGGCGTTCATGATCGAAACCCAGGAGTGCCAGCAACGTGGCATGGAGATCATGCACGTGGACGCGTTTGTCCACCGCCTTGAACCCGAACTCATCGGTCGCGCCGTACACCTGGCCGCCTCGGACCCCGCCGCCGGCGAGCCACATGGTGAAGCCGTGGTGATTGTGGTCGCGACCGTTGATTTTACCGGCATTGGAGCCTGGGGTAGGCAGTTCCACGGTGGGGGTCCGCCCAAATTCCCCGCCCCAGACCACCAGGGTTTCTTCCAGCAGCCCGCGCTGTTTCAGATCTTTCAGCAGCGCGCCGATGGCCTGATCGCATTGGCCGGCCAGCCGGCGGTGGTTCACTTCGAGATCGTCGTGGTTGTCCCAGGGCTGTCCGGCGCCATGCCAGACTTGCACGAAGCGAACCCCACGTTCGATCAGGCGGCGGGCGATCAGGATCTGCCGGGCCTGCTGTCCCTCGCCATACATGCGCCGGATGGACTCGGGCTCCTGCGAGACATCAAAGGCGTCGGCCGCCTCCATTTGCATGCGATAGGCCAGCTCGAAGGACTGGATGCGCGCCTCCAGCGGCGCATCGTGTTGGCGCTGTGCGGCGTGGCGCGCGTTCAGTTGGTAGAGCAGGTCGAGTTGGGCGCGCTGCTCCGGGATTCCGACCGAGGCATTGCGGATGTTCTCGATGAGTTTCTCCACCCGGACGTGCTGCGAGTCGATGTAGGTGCCCTGGAAGACGCTGGGAAGGAATCCGGCCTGCCAGTTCTGCGATTCCTGAATGGGATATCCCCCGGGGCACATGGCGATGAACCCGGGCAGGTTCTGATTGTCCGAGCCCAGGCCATAGGTCACCCAGGAGCCGAAACTCGGGCGGACCAACCGGGCGTCGCCGCAATTCATCAGCAGCAGGGACGGCTCATGGTTGGGCACGTCGGCGTGCATCGAACGGACCACGGCGATGTCGTCGATGCACTCCGCGGTGCGGGCAAACAATTCGCTCACCTCGATCCCGCTCTGGCCGTAACGGCGGAACGTGAACGGGGAGGCAAACGCCGCCCCCGTCCGTCGTTCGGTGGGCAGGGTGCCCATCGGCAACGCCTTGCCGGCAAATCGGGTCAGCTCGGGCTTGGGATCGAAGGTGTCGACGTGCGAAGGCCCCCCGTTCATGAACAGGTGGATCACCCGCTTGGCCTTCACCGGGAACTGAGGCTGCCGCGGCAGCATCGGGTTCACATACCCGGCGCCCCCCTCCGCCCCGGCGTTCGGAACCATTCCCGCCAAGCCCAGCATCCCCATCCCCATCCCGGCCCGCGCCAGAAACTGGCGTCGCGTCAGGAACGCGTGCTCCAGCGGGGTGCGGTGATGGGAGGGTTCCGTCATGGACGCGGCAACTTGGAGCGGAATTCGGTCGGCGACTCCCCCACGAGCCGTCGGAAAACACGGTTGAAGTGGGTGAGCGACTGGAATCCCACCTCGTAGGCGATCTCACTGATGCGCAGGTTGGGATTGAGCAGGAGATTCTTGGCTTTTTCGATGCGCACCCGCGCGAGGTATTCAGTGAAGTGCAGGCCGGTGGACTTCTTGAACATCTTGCAGAAGTAAAACGTGCTGCAGTTCACCGCCTTGGCCACCGCCCCGAGCGAAAGATCCTCCGTCTGGTGCTCGCGGATGAACTCGCGGGCCCGGACGATCATCTGCGGTTCCGCGTTGTCTCGTTGCACCACCAACTGGTTGCTCACGATCGACAGGTGCTCGGCGAAGATGGTCAACAGCCGGACCATGGCCTCGTACTGCTTGGGGCCGATGACCCGCGTGTGGAAATAGGCCTCCTCGGCTTCGGTCAGATCCACCCGCAACCCCCAGTCGACCAACTGCTTCGCCGTGCGCGCGAACTGCGCGCGAGTGGGTGCATGGGGGAAAACCTGCCCCGTCTGCAGGAACCCCACGGTCTCATTCCCCAACCGGATCGGCACCGCCGTGTCACACAACCCGGCAAAACACCGCACCGTGGCCGGGCCCGATTGGGCCGTGGTCCGGATCTGGTCCTGCACTTCGAGGCACGCCGCGCAGCTGCGGCTGCTCTTCGCCATGAGGGTGCAGAATGGACTTTCCTTGGCATGACCACGCATCGCCAACTGCCAGGCCTCCACGGGCTGGAGGGCCAAAGGCAGTCCGGTGGTCTCGACGAATGCCTTCGAGTAGTCCTCGAAGATCCGGGACTGGCTCAAGCGCTCGATCAGGCTCTTGCTGGCTTCCGAATCCATTCGAATAGCTAAACTAGGTGGAATGATGGCGGCGCCGCAACTCAACAATCGTGTCGGAGGCTTGGCGGACCGCATCCTCGCGGGGGTTGGGGCGTGTCCTGTCGCTCCCGGAACAACCGTTTCCCCAACCCGAAAAGGAGTCGCTCATGGCCTTTCGCGGGGCCCGAAAGGGGGCTGGAACAGGACCAAATAGGGAGCTGACGTGATGCTGAACATAAGCGCAAGATTGTGCCGGACCCCGACAAGATCCGGGGGGCGCATCTTTCGGAGACGGTATCTGAATGAGCGCGAATGTCAGCAACCACAGCCATCCCAGCCGTAAGTCTGGCTCCCGGTGTTGCTGCGCTCGCAGAGAAGCCGGAAGCCGATCGTCCCCATACCCCCAACCAGGAGGACCTCGCCTTCGGCTGTCCACGCTTCTTCCTGCCCGAGGCGAAACAGGTCTACGTGGTGGTTTCGTCCCGGGCGCGAGGCGTGTCGGTGGGGGTGAACCTGAACCCCGACCAATCCTGCAATTTCGATTGCTGCTACTGCGAAGTCGGCCGTCGCCTCACCCAGGCGGCCGGCCTGGCGCCGGTCCCGGTCAATACCCAGACGCTGGCGGCGGAGCTGACCGAGGCCCTGACCCAACTCCACAACGGCAGCCTGCTCCAGAGTCCCGCCATCGCCGGCCTGCCGGCGGAAATGCGGCGGCTGGCTCACGTGGCCATCAGCGGCGACGGGGAGCCGACGCTTTGTCCCAACTTTTCCGAGGCCGTGGAGTCGGTCGTGCATCTCCGCGCTGCGGGGATCGTGCCGTTCTTCAAACTGGTGCTGATCACCAACTCGACCGCCCTCGACCTGGCTGAGGTGCGCAATGGGCTGCGGCTTTTCATTCGCTCCGATGAAATCTGGGCGAAACTCGACGCCGGGACGCAGGCGTTCATGGATCGGATCAATCAGCCCGAGGTTCCGCTGACCCGGGTCCTCGCGAATATCCTGCAGCTGGCGCGAGTCCGTCCGGTGGTGATTCAAAGCATGTTCGTGGAAACCGAAGGCGCCATGCCCGACCGCGTGGAGCTGACGGAGTACGCCAAGCGGCTCAACGAGCTGAAAGCCGGCGGGGCCCAGATTTCGTTGGTCCAGATTTATTCCGCCACCCGGCCGCATCATTCGCGCCGGTGCCGGCATCTCTCGTTGCGCGTGCTTTCGGAGATTGCCGCGTTCGTTCGCCAGATGACCGGCCTCCGCGTCGAGGTGTTCTAAGTCCGGCAACTCCCACCCACTCCGTCGTCCCCCACCCTGATACGTTGGGGGATCGCCGGGTCGCCTTGGCTTCACGCAGTTGTTGCCTGCGCGTTGGCGCGAGCGTTGGCTTCTGACGCGCCGACGCCTCCCGCGCGTTCGCGCGATGGGGTTCCGCCACATCGAACCCCCCTGCCTCCCTTCGGTTGGAATCCATCCTCGCGTCGCATTCCGCCGGCGCTGGCACGGTGGGTCGGCGGCTTCACCGCGTCGCGCCTCGCTTCTTCTTTCGTCGGTTCACGCCAGCCCGTGTCCGTTTTTCTCCCGCCACGACGCTTATCTGCCGGACCGCGACCTCGCGACGCGATCTCCCGAATGGGTTACCGAAGGAAGAGACGTACACGGATATGAAGACGAAACTGAGTGCAACGACCCGGGGCCACCGCCGCTGGGCAGGAATGGTGGCGATGGCCGCCTGGATCACCACGCTCCCCGCCTTGGCGACCGTGGTGGGGACCTCGGTCCTCAATCCGGATGGAACGATGACCTACACGTACGAGGTCGATAACCAGGCTGGTTCATTCGACATCGCGCAGTGGTCGCTCGACTTCATGTTTCTGCTGCCCGGGTGGAACCAAAATGACTCGTACAGTGGCGGGGACGTGGCGGTGCCCACGCTGAACTGGCTCGCCGGACCTGGCATATCGCTGAGCGGGCAGTCGGCTCAGGACTTTCTCTCGTTGAACGAAACTTCGGACATCGACATCGGTGAGTTGCTCACCGGGTTTTCGATTACGTGCCGGTATCTGCCGGGGGTCGTGGTGTATCACGAGTTTTCCGCGGACGGGCAGTCCTTCACGGGAAGCACCCTGGGTCCGGTCCTGCCTTACAGCCTGCCCGATGGCGGCGGGACTCTCGCGATGACCCTGGTGGGAGTCGCGGGATTGACGATTTGGCGACGCCCCCCGGCGCGGGCCCGGACCCGCCTCGTGTGATCCAACCTCAAACTGTCGATGAGTCATTCTGTCAGTCACCCGCTTCGCACCTCCTTTCCTTCCATGAGTATTCCCTGTGCTTCTCCCTATGTGAGGGCCTGCTCTGCCCTCGCTCTCTTTGTCTTGGGGTTGATTCCGCGAGCTCACGCGGTCCCGGTCGTCCAGAGTTCCGTCGTCGACCCTGTGCCGCTGCGGGCGGGGACCTCGTTTCGCATCAACGCGAGAGTCGTCGATGCCGTGCAGGGGGTCGCCACGGTGGATTTTCGGCCCTGGTCTACGAATGTGTTGCGCGTGGTCCTGAGCCAGCAGGCCGGCGTTTGGGTGGGCACCGGCATCATCCCGTCGAGGCTGGCCCAGGTCGTGGGGGCCGAAGCGACGGTGAAGCTTCTGTTTCTCGACGCGGCTCGTCAGCGAGCGGAGCGGACGTTGCGGATCCCGGTGATCACCGGGACGGGACCGACGGCGGTGTACTCGCCCCAAACGGGCGAACTACTCGTGACCGGCACAGGATCCGGCGACTTCCTCAGTGTGGGCCGGGAGGGGGGAGGACGGCTGCACGTGAACGGAGGGGCGATACCGATCCTGGGTGGGGTTCCGACGGTGCTGAACACCAGGTCGATCCGGATGCTGGGTCTGGAGGGCGGCGACCAACTGGTTCTCGACGAATCCGGGGGTCCGCTGCCGGCCGCGTTCCTCTTGGGCGGCCCAGGGGATGACACGCTCGTGGGCGGGACATCCGACGACACTCTGCAGGGGGACGAAGGGGCGGACAATCTCCTGGGGCTGCGGGGAAATGACACTCTGAGCGGCGGCGCGGGCGACGACACTCTGGACTGGAGTTTCGGAGAGGGGAACGACGTGGTGGACGGACAGGAGGGAGTTGACCGATGGCGCATCACGCTGACCGAGACCTCCGACCAGGTTCAGCTGGAAGATGGGGGAGGCTGGTTGAAGACGACGCTCAATGGAGGCAGCACCGTGCTGAGCGCGTACCACGTGGAGCGGATGGAGATCACGCCCCGCACTGGGGCGGATCAGATCACGGTGAATCCCTTGTTCGGCACTGAAGTCAGTGAGATCCACCTCGATCTCATCAACAGCGCACGGACCCCGGTGGGCGACGGCGCGGTGGATACCATCACTCTGGTCGGCACTGAGGGTGTGGACGGGTTGATCGTACGACGCGACACGGTGGGGACTCGCGGCATCACGGTGCAGGGCCTCGGAGCGGTCGTGAAGATTGTGAGAGCCACCGCCGTGGAGGACCGTCTGGTCCTGGATCTGAAGGGCGGGGATGACACGGTGATCGCCGAGGAAATGCCGTCCGGCGAACTCGCCCTGGAGGTTTACGCGGGCCCGGGTGCCGACCTCATACGAGGGGGCGCGGGCAACGACCTCGTCCTCGGTGGTGAAGGGCGTGACGTGTTCGATGGGGGCGACGGCAACGACACGATGGTTTGGAACTCCGGAGACGGTGATGACGTGTTCGAAGCAGCAGGAGGACTCGACACCCTGATCGTCCATGGCAGTGACGCGCCCGAGAGCTTCGGCGTGTCCGGCAGTGGCGGCCGGGTGAGAGTGGTTCGCAACCTCCAGAACGTGACGC
>JADLFD010000191.1 GCA_020845805.1 Verrucomicrobiales bacterium
CGGCGAACAGCCTGTCACGCTCGGCCCTCCGGTCACCGCCATCCTGCCCGGCGTGGGCTATGTCCTGATCACCGAGGGCAACCTGCGCGAGTACAGCGGCATGACCCTCCGACCCACGGGCACGTCGCGATTGGTTGCCGCGTTCGAAGACGATCCCGCCGGGTTCACGCTTGAAAACGAAATCCTCTCACCCTGGCGCGTCACCGTGGTCGCTCCTGATCTCAATGCCCTGGTGAACTCGGATGTCCTGCCCAACCTCTGCGAACCGCCGGACCCCAAACTGTTCCCCGAGGGTCCGCACACCGCGTGGATCCAACCTGGCCGAGCCCTGGTCACGTGGTGCGTGTTCGGCAACGACGGGGCCCAGTGGCCGTTGCAGAAGTGGTTCGTCGATCAGGCCGCCGCCCTGCGCCATGAACTCCTTCTCATCGACGCCGGATGGCGCACCGAACGCTGGGGCTGGCTGAAGCATGGCGGCGATGTCTGGGCGCGACTCAAGGAACTCTGCGATTACGCGGCCACGCGCCGGGTCGGTATCGTGGTCTGGCACGCCTACCCCGAGGGCCGTGACGATGGCCCCGGCCTCACGCGTCCCGAGGCGCGCCGCGAACTGTTCGCCCGCTGCGCTGCCGCCGGGGTCAAAGGCGTGAAGATCGACTTCTTCAACTCGGAACGCCTGGAAGTGGTCCGCGTCTACGAGGAACTGGCACGCCTCGCCGCCGAACATCATCTCACCATCAATTTCCACGGCGCACACAAACCCACCGGCGAGGTGAGAACCTGGCCCAACGAAATCACGCGCGAAGGCATCCGCGAACAGGAATACGTGCTCTGGGATTCCCTGCCCCTGGAGCACTACGCCGCCCTGCCCTTCACGCGTCTGGCCGTCGGACACGCGGATTTTCTTCCAGCCTACGTGCAGACCAAATACCTGCGCAACACCACCGCCACCTTCCAGGCCGCCACCGCCATCATCGCCACCTCTTCCTTCACCAGTTGGCCCGATCATCCCGAGGACTACCTCGTGAGCCCGTTCCTCGGCCTGCTCCAAGCCATCCCCAACGCCTGGGACGAGACCCGCGTCCTCCCCGGCTCCGCCATCGGGAACCTGGTGGCCTTCGCCCGGCGCTCGGGACCGGACTGGTTTGTCGCGGTGCTCAACGGCACCGACCAACGCCGCACGTGGTCCACCGACACCTCGTTCCTGCCGAACGGCGAGTTCGTCGCCACGCTGTACCGAGACGCGTCGCCGCATCGCACGCTGCCTGCCATCCAGACGGGCCGGGTATTGCGCGGTAGTTCCGGAGCCGGCGCCCCGCAGGCTTCGGCGGATTCACTTCAGGCGGATCTCGAGTCGGGCGGCGGGTTCGTGGCCTGGATCCGACCGCGCCCGCAGCCGTAGCTGTAGCCGTAGCCACGAGAAGCGCACGCGGCGAAGGGCCGGGAACCTTACCGCACCACCAGGAGCAGCACGGCGTTGACCCACAGCGCTGCAAGCACGTCGTCGGCCACCACCCCCCAGCCCCCCGGCAAACGCTGCGCCTGGCGCACCGGCCAGGGCTTGGCGATGTCGAACACGCGGAAGAGGACAAACACCAGGCACGGCAGCCACCACGGCCATCCTCCCAGGAGACCCACCCCACCCTCGTGGCTCCCACCCCCAACCGCTCGCGACCACCAGGGCACCGCGAAACAAAGCGGGATCGCCACGATCTCGTCGATCACCACCGAGCCGGGATCGTGACTCCCCAGAATCCGTTCCGCTTCGCCACTGACCCACACCGCTCCGGCCACCCCCGCCAACGCCGCACCCCACAGCAGCCACGGATTACCGGTCGACATCAGAAGCGCCGCCCAAGCCATGCCCACCAGGGACCCCCAGGTCCCGGGCGCTTTCGAAGCGCGTCCGCTGCCCAACCCCTGCGCCAACCAGATAACCACCGCGTCGCGACTCACGTCACATGTCCTGCAGGTAGATGCTCCGGTTCTTCCACAGATAGACGGTCCCCGACCAGAAGGTCAGCCCCACCGCCGCCCAGACGCTGCCGGCGGTAAACCAGTCGATCCACGGGCCCCCTATCGAAAACTCAAACACCACATGCCCCCATGAACCCCAGGTCGGATACGCCATCGAAACCAGGATCGCGAGAATGCACACGATCTGCGAGATGGTCTTGTGCTTGCCGAACCTTTCGGCCGCCAGCACCAGGCTCTTCGAGGCCGCCAACAAACGCAGCCCGGTGATGGTCAATTCCCGCGCCACAATCACGATCACCATCCACGACGCAATACGCCCCAGCTCCACGAAGGCGATGAACGCGGAACAAACGAGGATCTTGTCGGCCAGCGGATCCATCAGAATCCCGAAATTCGTGATCAACCCACGACGACGCGCAATCGCACCGTCGAAATAGTCCGTGATGCTCGCCACCGCGAAGAGCAGCAGGGCCGCCGTTTCATGGAACGGAAACGGAATCAGCAGCGCCGCCAGGAACAATCCCGTGGCGGCAAAGCGCGATAGGGTCAGCTGATTCGGCAGGTTCATCCAGGTCTCCGCCCGACTCGGACCTCGTCGGGAGCCCCGGTTGTCCGGGTTTTCCACCCGGGATGCAAGCAACCGCACCACGCTCGCTGCCTCCCTCAACCCGTCCCGTCCACCCTGGCATCCGGTCCCAACCTCCCCCCGCCACCGATCTGTCGCGCGCGCCGCCCGCCGCCCGTTCCAACAATCGGCTTGAGGGTGGCCCCGCACGCCCCCGACGATGCCGCGTCACCATGAAGCTCCTGGCCCTCGTCTCGTGCTGCCTCGGTCTCGCGGTCTCCGCCCGCGCCGCCGATACCCTCGGCGCGCTGGTCCGCGTCCTCGATTCCACCCCCGACGCCCAGGTCCAACTCGATGTGCTGCGCGGCCTTCGCGATGCCGCCCAAGGCCGCTCCGGCATCTCCATGCCCGCGGGCTGGGAAACCGCCGAGGCTCGACTCCTCTCCAGCCCGAACCCCGAGATCCGCGCCATCGCACGCTCCCTCGGCCTGGCCTTCGGCTCTCAGGCCGCCTTGCAGGCCCTCCGCGCCACGCTCCTCGACCGCACCCTCGATGCCGCCCAGCGCCAGGACGCCCTCCGCGCCCTGGCCTCCGTCCGCGACGACTCGCTGCCCCCCACGTTGCGCGGCTTGCTCACCGACACCGCGGTGCGCGGAGCGGCTGTCCGCGCCCTCGCCGCTTTCGACCAACCCGAAAACGCCGGCGCCATCCTCGCCGCCTTCGCCCAGTTCTCCGGGAGTGAACGCAGGGACGCCCTCAACACCCTCTCCGCCCGCGCTCCCTCCGCGCGCGCCCTGCTCGCCGCGGTGGATGCCGGCACCATCCCCACCCGGGAACTCACCGCCGACCTCGTGCGCCAGTTGCGCAACCTCAAGGATGAATCCGTTCTCGCGTCGCTCACCAAGGTCTACGGCTCGTTCCGCGAGATCGGCGCCGACAAACAAGCCGAGATCGACCGCTACAAAACACTCTACCGCGCGGGAGGTTCCACCCCCGGCGAGGCCATCCGGGGCCGCACGGTCTACGCCCGCGTCTGCCAACAATGCCATTCCCTCTTCGAGGTCGGCGGCAAGGTCGGACCCGACCTCACCGGCTCGGCACGCGGCGATCTCGACTACATCCTCCAGAACATTCTCGATCCGAATGCCGTCATCCCCAATGAGTACCGTGCCACCACCCTCGAACTGAAGGACGGACGCGTGGTCACCGGCATCCTCAAACAACAGGACGACAAATCCCTCACCCTCGCCACCGCCACCGAGACCGTCACCGTCACGCGCGCCGAGGTGACCGAGATCACGCAAAGCCAACTCTCCATGATGCCCGAAGGTCTGCTCGCCCCGCTGGCCGACCAGGAGTTCCGTGACCTGATTTACTATCTCGGTCGCCCTGGCCAGACCCCGCTCCTCGCCACCGCCGATACCGCCAACCTCTTTTACAACGGCCACACCCTCGAGCTCTGGAACGGCGATGAATCCATCTGGCGCGCCGACCAAGGCGACCTCGTCGGCCATACCCCCGCCGGCACCACCGGCCCCCAGGCCTTGCTTTCCGACATGATCGCCACCGACTTCCGCCTCCTCGTGGAAGTCCGACCCGATCCCGCCGGCGCTCCCGCCGGTCTCCTGTTCCGCTCCGACCCCGCCGACGGCGCCGCGCCGCGCGGATACCGCGTCAGCCTCGACCGATCTTCCTGGGGCACGCTCTCCGAACAAGGCGGACGCGGCCCGCTCGCCAAGCCTGCCCAGCCCGCCACTCGCCGTGATTCGGATTGGAACACGCTGGAGGTGGTGGCGGTGGGATCACGCCTGCTCGTCGCTCTCAACGGCATGCCTTGCGTGGATCACGAAGACGCCTCCGGGCCCCGCCAGGGCATCGTGGCCCTGCAACTGGACGGCCCCTCCACCGAGGTTCGCCTCCGCAACCTGCAGCTGGAAGTTCAGCCCAAGGCCGAACTCTCCACCGTGAAACGCTAGCCGCCTCCCCGGCCGTCAGGGAAGGTGCAACGGGGTCACCTTCAGCTTGCGCACCGCCACCGGACCGTGGTCGCCCTGGATCATCAAGGGGCCATAG
>JADLFD010000192.1 GCA_020845805.1 Verrucomicrobiales bacterium
CCACCATCTTCTGATGGACCAACTGGGTTTCCCGGTGGTGGCCACCAGCGGCAACCTCGGGGAGGAGCCCATCTGTCGGGAGAACGGGGAAGCCGTGCAGCGCCTGGGAACGATCGCGGACGGCTTGTTGGTTCATGACCGCACCATCGTCCGGTCGCTGGATGATTCCGTCATGCGCATGATCGAGGATCAACCTCTCGTGATGCGGCACGCGCGCGGCTTTGCCCCCACCGTGCTGCGTCTGCAGGACACCCTGCCGTCGCAACCTCTCACGCCAGGACCGTTCCGCCCCGTCCTGGGGGTCGGCGCCCATTGGAAAGGTGCGGTTGCCCTGGCCGATGGAGAACTGGCGGTGCTGGGTCCTCACGTGGGGGATCTGGAGACCGCCGCTGCGGGCGAAGCCCATCGCGCGAGCGTGCGCGACCTGGAGCATCTCTACTCCATGCACCCGGTCCAGGTGGCCTGTGATGGGCATCCGGACTACACCAGCACTCGGTATGCCGAGGCGAGCGGACTGACCCGCGTCACCGTGCAGCACCACTACGCGCATATTCTGAGCTGCCTGGCTGAACATCGTTTACGCTGCACCGTCCTGGGCGTGGCCTGGGATGGAGCCGGGGATGGCATGGATGGCACCGTCTGGGGAGGTGAGTTTCTGCGGGTCTCGATGTCGGGCGCCTGTCGCGTTGCCTGGATGCGCCCGTTTCTTCTCCCGGGAAGCGATGCGGCCGCGCGGGAGCCGCGCCGGGCGGCCCTGGCGGTCCTGCGGGAAACCTTCGGAGCCGAGACGTACCGGCAATCCGCCGCCGCCACGATCGCCGCGTTCTCGCCCCCCGAGCTGGACCTGTTGGAATCGATGATGGCACGCGGGGTGCATTGCCCGAGGACCACCAGTGTCGGTCGACTGTTCGATGCCGTGGCTTCGATCCTCGGACTGCGGCAGGTCTCCGGCTTCGAAGGGGACGCGGCAATGGCGGTCGAGTTCGCCACGGAAGGCGTCGTTCAGGAGGGGCACTTTCCTTACACGCTCTCGACGAACCTGCCGCGCACACGGATGGAGGTGGATTGGCGCCCCACCTTTCGTGCGCTCCTGGCCGGAGTGATGGCGGGGGAGTCCACGGGCGATCTGGCGGCGAAGTTCCACAACACCCTCGCCGAGATCCTGGTGGGAGTGGCCCTCTCGCTCGAGCTTCCGCGCGTGGTGCTCACGGGCGGTTGTTTCCAGAACCGACGGCTGACCGAAGCCGCGCTGCGGCGGTTGCGCGAACGGCACCTCCAACCGATCTGCCATCGAATGATTCCCCCCAATGACGGCGGCATCGCTCTCGGACAAGTCGTTGCCGCCCTGCGCGAACAGGAGTAGGAGGGAGCCATGTGCCTCGCGGTTCCTGCTCGCATCCTGGAGATCCGCGGCGCCGATCCATTGTGGCGGGTCGGCCGTGTCGACTTCGGCGGCGTCTTCAAGGAGGTGAGCCTGGCCTGTGTCCCCGAGGCCACCGTGGGGGAGCATGTGATCGTCCATGCGGGCGTGGCGATCAGCCGGTTGGACGAGGCGGAGGCGCAACGGATGGTGGCCGCACTGGAGTCCATGCGGGACTCCGTCGGTGCTGCGGAGCCGGCTCCATGAATGAGCTCGCACCATTCCGCGATGCACGTCTCGCGCAGTCTCTGGTCGCGGAGATCCATCGCACGACCACGCGTCCCTGGACGCTCATGGAAGTCTGCGGTGGGCAGACCCATGCCATTGTCCGCCATGGTCTCGACCGCCTTCTGCCCGAGGGAATCACGCTGATCCATGGTCCCGGCTGTCCGGTGTGCGTGACGCCCATCTCCCTGATCGACGCCGCGCTGGAGATCGCCGCACGGTCCGGGGTGGTGTTCTGCACCTTTGGCGACATGCTGCGCGTCCCCGGTTCCCAGGGAGACTTGTTCTCCGCGAAAGCGGCCGGAGCTGACGTGCGCATGGTGTATTCCCCGCTCGATGCCGTCGCGCTGGCCGGGGCTCAACCCGACCGGCCGGTGGTCTTTTTCGGCGTGGGATTCGAGACGACGGCTCCGGCCACCGCGCTGGCGGTGGCACGCGCAGCGGATCTGGGCCTGTCGAACTTCTCCCTGCTGGTGTCGCATGTGCTGGTGCCCCCGGCTGTGGAGGCGCTGTTGTCGGAGCCGGAATGCCGTGTGCAGGGGTTGCTGGCGGCCGGCCATGTGTGCGCGGTGATGGGCGTCGGCGAGTATGAACCCCTGGCCGCGAAATATCGCGTGCCGATCGTGGTGACGGGTTTCGAGCCGGTCGACATCCTGCAGGGCGTGCTGGCGTGCGTGCGGCAGTTGGAATCGGGGCGCAGCGAGGTGGAGAACCAGTACGCCCGCGTGGTGCGCGATCGCGGCAACCGGGCGGCGATGGAGTGGGTGCGGCGCGTCTTTGAGATTGTGCCCCGCGAATGGCGCGGACTCGGGACCTTGCCCGCCAGCGGCTTGGGGCTGACGGCGGCATACCGTCGGTTTGATGCCCTGGAACGGTTCGGCCTGGTCCTGCCGCGGCTCGGGGAAGGAAACGAATGCCAGAGCGGCCTTGTGCTGCAGGGCCGGATGAAGCCGCCCGAATGTCCCGCCTTCGGCACGCGCTGCACACCGGAGCACCCGTTGGGGGCCACCATGGTCTCCTCCGAAGGCGCCTGCGCCGCTTATCATCACTACCGCAGCCCCGCACCACGGACGTGAGCGCCAGCCGAGAACCCGTGTGCCCGGTTCCCCTCCGCGATTATCCGCGGGTATTGATGGCTCACGGAGGGGGCGGGCGCCTGATGCACGAACTCGTGAACCGCATGTTCGGCGCTGTGTTCACCAATCCGATCCTCGACCGCCGTCACGACGCCGCGGTGTTGCCGGCCAGCCCGCATCGGCTCGCGTTCACCACCGATTCGTATGTGGTGCACCCGCTGTTCTTTCCCGGAGGCGATCTGGGTTCCATGGCGGTCCATGGGACCGTGAACGACCTCGCCATGAGCGGCGCGCGACCGCAGTACCTCAGCGCGGGTTTCATCCTCGAGGAAGGGCTGCCCATGGAGACGCTGTGGCGTCTCGTGGTCTCCATGGGCGCTGCGGCGCGGAACGCGGGAGTCTCGATTGTCACGGGCGACACCAAGGTGGTGGACCCGGGGAAAGGGGACGGGGTGTATGTGAACACCACCGGCCTGGGGGTGCTGGAGCACGCGCTGCAGATTGAGCCGCAGTCGGTGGCCGAGGGCGATGCCATCCTGATCAGCGGAGATGTGGGGCGCCACGGCATGGCGGTGATGGCTGTTCGCGAGGGGTTGAGCTTCGAAAGCGCCATCGAAAGCGACTCCTGCCCACTGTGGGAGCCGGTCCAGGCCTTGATCACGGCGGGAATCGCGGTGCATTGCCTCCGCGACCTGACGCGCGGCGGGTTGGCGGCGACGCTGAACGAGATCGCAGAGGCCTCCGGGAAACGCCTCGAGGTTCAGGAGACGCGCATCCCGGTGCGCGACGACGTGCGCGCGGCCTGCGGCATGCTGGGCCTGGATCCCACCCACGTCGCGTGTGAAGGCCGGTTCGTGGCGTTCGTGCCCGAGGCCGAAGTGGAACGGGCGCTGTCGCTGCTGCGCCGCACGTCCGCCGGGAGCGGCGCGTGTCGCCTGGGCGCGGTGGCGCCGGGAGATCGGGGTGAGGTCATCCTGCGCGGCACCCTGGGGGTGGATCGTCTGCTGGCCATGCCCAGCGGACAACCCCTGCCGCGCATTTGCTGAAGGCCGGCCCGCGCTGGAGAGCGGTCATACCGCGGCGTTGCCCCGGCGCGGCGGGCGGATAGACTGCGTGTCCACGATTCATGGCCACCTACGTTTACGAAACCATTCCGGCAAACCCGAAGCGGAAGCCACGTCGTTTTGAGATCGAGCAGAAGATGTCGGAGCCGGCGCTGACGCATGATCCCAAGACGGGGGAACCGGTTCGCCGCGTGATCATCGGCGGCAGCGGATGGGTGACGCACGGCGCCAGCATTCTCTCCATCCCTTCGAAGCGCGGACGCCGGTAGTGGGAACTCGCCTCCCCCGAATCCTGGCGGTGTCCGGGTCCAGAAACGGAAAACCCGAGCAAGATCCGCGCATCCGCCACTTCGCCGTTGCGTGATCCGCGCAGGATGCGTGGAGTGATCGCGCATGAAGACTCCTCCCCAGGCGCGCACCACGCGTCGCGACTTTCTCTCGACCGCCGGACGCGCCGCGGCGGCCTCCGCGTTGGCGGGCGTGGTGCTCCCCCACGTGCACGCCGTGGACAGCCAGACGGTCCAAGTGGCGCTGGTCGGCTGCGGCGGGCGCGGCACGGGAGCGGCGGCCAACGCGCTCTCCACCCAGAAGGGTCCGGTCAAGCTGGTGGCCATGGCCGACGTGTTTGCCGGAAAGCTGAACGGGAGTTTCGAGGGGTTGAAACGCGAACACGCGGAACGCGTCGAGGTCCCCGACGACCGCAAATTCCTGGGCTACGACGCCTTCAAGCACGCCATCGACTGTCTGCGTCCGGGCGACGTGGCGATCTTCACCACGCCGCCGGCGTTTCGCTGGGTGCATTTCAAGTACGCCATCGAGAAGGGCGTGAACG
>JADLFD010000193.1 GCA_020845805.1 Verrucomicrobiales bacterium
AGCACACCGAGGGAGCGTTCGCCTTGGGCGGAGCGTTCGGTGAGTTCGAAGCCGGCGTAGGTGCCGGTGGCCCACCGCTGGTCGAATCCGAGGCCGAACATTTCCTGGTCCTCGGCAGGGAAACCCGGGGCCAGAGAGGTTCCCATCAAGCTGCGGTGGGATTGCAGGAACCCGGCCACCTCGGTGGGTTCGAGGCGCAGTCCGGAAGCGAACTCGTAGGCGCCGAGCCCACGGGTCCAGGCGGCGCGCCACGTCCCTCCGGTCCAGGGTTCGAAGAGGATGCCCAGCTTGGGGGACAGCGCGAAGAACGAGCGTTCGTGATGATCGAGCGGCGGCCAGTCGGGGTTGGCGGGGGCGACGCCGGCCTCGACGCTGAACCCGCCAGTGAGGCGGAGTCGATCCGTGACGCGGTACGTGTGATAGGCGTAGGCGCGGGTGTTGGAGTAACGGGCCTGGGAGACATCCCGGATCAGGCGTGGGTCGGGCTCGCGTGGGAGGGACACTTCCGAGTCGAGGGTTCCCGCCTGGAACGCGGCACCGGCGATCAGGGAGTGATGGTCGGATTCCCAGAGGTGTTGGAGTTCCAGAGCGGTGAGCGGAAGGGAGGCTTCTGAATCGAGATCGAAGAACGGATCCAATTCGAGCGAGCGGGCCACGCCCTCGCGTTCGCGCAGGAAGAGGACCTGAGGTTCCGGGTGATGGATCCGGAGATGGGACTGCTGATGGGCGAGCAGGAGCAGGGTGCGTCCGGCGGTATCCCAGTCCAGGTCATAACCGACCGCGACGGAGGGAACGGAGGATTCGCGGTAGTGGTATTCGCGAATCGCGGAGGAGGGATCGAAGAGGCGCGACGGATCGCCTCCTTTTCGTTCGAGCCAGCCGGCCTGCAGGAAGAGGCCCTGGGTGTCGGTGAGACGTTGCTTGGCTTGGAACGACACGGCGGAGAGCTCGTGGTCGGCGTTGGGGCCCTCCCCGCTCAGAGAACTCCATTGGGCGTCCAGCGCATAGCCGAGTCCGCCTGTGGTACCGAACAGCGACGCCATGTGCTCCCAGTCGCCGCGAGTGCGGTAGACCGAGGACGACGCGGCATGGACGCCGCCCTGTTCAAAAAAGCGGAGATGGTCGTCCTGGCTGAGTTGTTGTGACAACGCCGCGCCCTGGGGCGGGGCCAGGAGATTGGCGAGCAGGAGTTCGGTCTGCCGTGCCGACTCGTAGCGCAAGTCGAAGCGCGAGGGATCCTCGAGGGCCTGGAGCGCGCGAGCCCGGAAGAGGTGGGCTGAAAAGTCCGCGGGATGGTCGTCGACGGCGCGACTGGCGGCGCGTCGGGCCGGTTCGGTGAGGCCGGCGCCCTGGTAGCTCACGGAGAGATCGGCGCGGCGGACGGCGCGATCATGGTCCAGCAGGAGTCGCGAACGAGGCACCCCGTTGTCACCGCTCAGCGCGAGGGAGTGTTCGAGGCTGCGGATGGACCGGTTGTCCTGGAGCGTCTGCTGTTCGTGGAGCGCCTGGTAGAGCCACGGTGTGGGATCGAGAGGGTCGGCGCGGGTGGCCAGTTGGAATTCGCGCGCGGCGAGCTCGGGTTCGCCGGTGCTGGCGTAGGCTTTGCCCAGGTAGGCACGGAGCACGGAGCGTTGGGGCTCGAGGACCGCGGCGATCTGGAGCCAGCGCAGGCCTTCTTCGGCCTGGCCTTGGCGGAAGGCGCAGAGGCCGAGCCCGGCGGCCACGTCGCCAAGACTGGAGTCGAGATTCCAGGCCCGCTCGAAGGATCCGCGTGCGGCGGTCACATTTCCCCGGTCGAGCTCGACAAATCCCTGCAACAGCGCGGCGCGCACGTCGCGTGGGGCCAGCGTTTGGCCCTGGTCGAGAGCGACGCGGGTAGCCTGGTGGTGGCCGAGTCCCCATTCCAGTTCGGCACGCCGAACCCAAGCGGCGCCCCAGTGGGGAGAGCGCTCCGTGGCCTGGAGCGCGGCGCGATGGGCGGCGGGAATATCCCCGTGTATTTGCTGCACGTAGGATTCGGCCAGCCACTCCGAGGCGCTGGCGTCGGGGGTGAGGGCCGCGAGGGGTTCTCCGAGGACGGCGGCGGTGATCCGGAGCAGGCTGGAGAGCGCGGGGCGGCGGGGAAGCGGGGTCGCGGCAAGGTCGTGGAGCGGTTCGAGGCGGCCGGCGGCGAGGGCGAGGGCAGCGAGGTATCCACGGGCGCTTTCGCTGCGCGGCGTGAAGTCGATCGGCACCCGGGTGAGCGCATCGCGGATGGAACCGGATTCGTAAGCGATCAGGGACGAGGCAAGGAGCGCCCGTTCGTCTTCGGAAAGCTCGAGGTCCCGCGGATCGAGAACGGTCGGGTAGTGCAGCACCCATCGGAGTGGGCGGGAACCAAGTGCCGTGGCGCGAGTCTGAGGGGCGGCGCTGCCGGAATGGGAGACCACCTCGCCCCCCGTGGCGTCGGCGTTTCCCAGCGCAGTGAGCAGGCTCACCTGGCCGTCGTAGACTTTCACCTCCGTGGCGTTCCCGGCCTCGGTCACGGCGATGAGGAACTCCGTGCCGCGGATAGCGCTGGTGGCGGTGGGCGTCCGGATCTCAACGCGAGCCGGGCGCTCGCGGTCGAGGAAGAACAGGGCCCCGATCTTGAGGAAGAGCCGTTTCCAAGCGGGATCATTCTCCACCGGCAGAATCTCGACCGTGCTGAGCTGATCGAGTCGGAACACGCTGCGGTCGGCGAATTGCAGCGTGGCGCGGCTGGCGGCGCCGGTGCGCAACTGATCCCCGATGGCGAGATCGGCCTGGGCTGGGGCGGGCAACCAATGAGTAGTCCCAGCGCGTTCGATCTCGACCGTGCCCTGCCATTCGATGAGTTGAACGCGAGACATCGCGTCGGGTGGGTTTGCCGCCCGCGCGCGAACGGTCGAGCCAGCGACCACGAAGGTCAGCAGCGCCAGGGCGATGCCGCCGCGCAGCCGGGAGGCGAAATGGGCCGGGAGCTTCACGATTCCGGGGGGGCGGTTTCGGTCAGGTGACGCAGTTCGGGCCACCAGCGCAGCCGGCGGAGCACCACCTGGTGCGAGACGCCGAGGCGGGCGGCGGTGCGGCGGATGGCGCCGCCTTCCTCCTGCAGCACGCGACGGAAGGTTTCGTACTCCTGCTGTTCCAGTGGAGTGAGTTGGCGGCGTGGAGCCGAGGCCGCGGCCGGGGTGGCGGAGGTGGACGCGGAAGCGACGGCGGTGGTCGACGGCAGCCAGGAGCGGTCGAGTGCCAGCCAGACGGCCGAAGGATCCGAGTGCAGGACCGAGCGTTCCAGAATGTTGCGGAGTTCCCGCACGTTGCCGGGAAAGGAGTGGGACAGAAGAGCGTGAGCGTCGTCGGGCCGCAGCTGGAGTCGTGGGCGGCCATAGCGTGCGCAGAGGCCCTCGAGGAGGTGGGCCGTCAGCTCGGGGATATCGCCGGCGCGCTCGCGCAAGGGCGGTAGTTGGACCCGCACCACGTCGAGGCGGTAGAGAAGATCCTGTCGGAATCGTCCGCGCTGCACCTCTTCGGCGAGATCGCGGTTGGTGGCGCACACGACGCGGCCCTCGAAGCGCCGGGTGGCCGTGGAGCCCAGGGCCCGGTACTCGCGCGATTCGAGGAAGCGCAGGAGTTTGCTCTGCAGCGCGAGGGGTACGTCGCCGATTTCGTCGAGAAACAGGGTGCCCTCGGCGGCGGCTTCGACGAGCCCCGAACGACGCCGGTCGGCCCCGGTGTAGGCGCCGCGTTCGCTGCCGAAGAGTTCGGCTTCGAACATGTCGGCGGGCACAGCTGAGCAATTGACCGCGATGAACGGGCGGGAAGCGGGGTGTCCGTCGGTGGCCCAGGCATGGAGTTGGCGCGCGGCCATATCCTTGCCGGTGCCCGTCTCACCAAGGAGCAGCACCATGGCGTCCGGATGCCGGGCGACGGAGTGCAATCGTTCCATGGCGGCACGGAAGGCCGGGGCCTGGCCCAGGGTTTGCGATGCCGTGCCAGGATCCGGGGTGGCGATGCGCCACGAGAGCTTGATGCGTTGCAGCGCGGCCTCGAGTGCGGCGAGGTCCACGGGCTTGGTGAGGTATTCCGAGAGCCCGTTGCGGGTGAGTGCGACCGCCTGTGAAAGCTCCGGCGCGCCGGTGATCATGATCGACTTCGCTTCGGGGGCACGCGCCACCACGTCGGCGTGAAACGCGTGGCCCGTGCCGTCGGGAAGCCGGTTGTCGAGGATCACGAGATCGAACCGTTTCGAGCCGAGCAGGGCACGCGCCTCCTGCAGCGTGGAGGCGTGGGTGCCACGGCCACCTTCGGTTTCGATGAAGCGCTGCAACTGCGAGGCGAAGTTCGCATCGTCCTCCACGATGAGGCATTCGAACGTGTCGGTCATGGAATGGGCTGGGGCGTGTGCGTGGGTGTCCCTCCCACCGCCGAGGCAGAGGAGGCGTTGGCGGGGAGGATGCGGCAGCGCACGAATTGCGGTCCGCCCGGCTCGAGGGGGATCTCGGTCTCGACCCAGGCTGATCCCGGGGTCGTCCGAGTTTGGAAGAGGATCCAAGGCCCCTCGAGAGCGGGCGCCTGCTCGATCGCGCACGGGCTGCCAGGGTCCGACAGAAAACCAACCTGCAAAGTCTGTCCGTCCGCGTGGGGTGCGATCCACGATTGCGTGCGCACGAGCAGGGAGGCGGAGGAGGTCCAGGCGGTTCCCGCGAGATTCGTGAGGCGGGCCTGGTAGCGTCCCGATTCCGCGGGAGTGCAGCGGAGCAACACCAGGCGCCAGTCGGTTTCACCCGGGAGCGGAGTTTCCTCCCTGAACCATTGGAGGGCGCCCGAGGTGCCGGTCTCGCCCTGGACCACGAACTCGGCTTGTCCCCCGGCCCCGACCACTTGGGACGCCGGATGGGAGAACACCGTGGGGGGGGCGATGACGAGGACCTCGATGTCCTCGGAGATCGCGGTGCCGGCGGCATTGGAGACGCGGAGCCGGTACTTGCCCGAATCGGCCGGGGCGGCCTGCAGGAGATTCCAGGCGTCGTTGGTGGCGGTCGGAATATCCGTGCCATCGCGGGTCCATTGGAACGCGAACGGGGGAGAGCCAGTGACCTGAGCCTGAAGGAGGATGGTGGAGCCCGCGGCGGCCGGCGGGGGAACCGGCAGGCTGACAATGCGCGGGGGTTGCAGGACGGTGACGAGTGCGGGTTGGCTGGTCACCTGTCCGAGATCGTTGCTAACCCGGAGCGAATACTCTCCCGCGTCCTCGAGTCGGGCCGCCGCCACGGCCCACGTATTGGAAATGGCGTCGACCAGCGGTTGCCCGGCCTTGAGCCACTGGAACGCCAGGGGTTCCGAGCCCATGACGACGGCCTGGAGGAGGAAGGGTTGGCCTTCCACCACGGTGATGGCGGCGGGACCGTCGAGAATTGAGGGCGCGACTCGCGCGGGGTCCACCGGCCGCTGGAGACGATAGTTGAGGTGGGCCTGACCGCGTGCGCCGCCGACGCCGTCGAGGACCGCCAGGTAGGTGCGGCCCGGTTGAGCGGTGATTTCCACGGCGGCCGCAGTTCCCGTGGCCGGGTCGGTGATCGAGCACCCCAGCGTGGAGAGCTGCGCGTACGCGGTGAGGGGAGGGTCAAAAGTGTAGACCGCGAGCACGGTGGGGAACTCGGATCCCAGGGTGTCAAAGCGAAGGGTGCCTGACTCGATGCACTGGTATCCGAACCAGTAGGAGGCGCCGCCTTCGACACCGCAGTGCTTGGGCTCATCGGGGTCGCGGGTTCCGAAGCGCGTGCTGAAGATCTGCGTGCCGTTCAGACCACGCACGACGCCGATGGGGAGGTTCATGAGCGCCGCTCGGGAGACGGAGGCGAGCGCCAGTCGGTTGCGGGCGGCGGAGAAGTCTCGCTCGTCATCGTCCGGTTCCGGGCGCAACGGACTTTCGATCGCATCCAGCAGCTTGTTGCGAGCCAGCGCGGTGTTCTGGCCTTCGGAGTTGATTTGGAGTTCGACGGTGTCGGAGTCGAAGACCACGTCCTCGAACTTGATCCGGACCCGGTAACGCCCGACGTCCTGGCGGCGGAATCGGGGAATGGTCAGCGAGGCGTCCTCACCGTTGTCCACCGGGTCCCCGTCGTGGAACCAGCGGTATTCGATGTCGTCGGTAAACGAGAGGGCCACGCTCAGGGTGATCGACTGGCCTTCGGCGAGCGATTGATCCACCGGAAGCGAAGTGAGCACCGGGATGGGGGTGCCGGTGGCGAAGAGCTGCCACGTCAGTTTGATCTCTCCCACCGCACCACCATACCCGTCGACGGCGATGGCGAAGGTTTGTCCGGCTTTGACCGGGAAGGGGAGGGACGGGACTGCGCTGTCGTCGTCGTCGCGTTCCACCACCGTGCGAAGCGACTCGAATCCTGTGCCCTCACGGCGCACCTCGTAGATCGCAAGGACCAGATCGAAGGTGCTGCCCGCACTGGACCATTCCGCCAGGCCGTCGGCGGGAGCCACCCATTGGATCCAGACGGAGTGGCCGCCAGCTCGGTGCGCGTGGCGGGGTTCGCCACTTTCGCGCGTGGCGGTGGCGTTGGTTCCGGTCAGTTCACCGGCGGCGGTCACGACGGTTTCTCGTTCGCCGAACGCGTCGGAAAAGGCGGCGCCTTGGGCGCGGCTGGCGCTCAGGAGGCAGACGAGCATGAGCCATCCGGCCAGCGTGCCGAAGCACCTGGAGTGCATGCGTCGCAGAAACCGCTCGCGGGTTTGCAACTCAGGAATGCGGACGTGCGCTCGATCGATGAGGCCAGCAAGCAAGCCGGATGCCATCAGGCAAGTCGAGCCTCGCTGGTTCCTGGCTCGCGACGATGCAGACCGTTCCTGGCGTTTCCCAACGGACATTCACACTGCTGACTCCACACGCACGGACTGACCAGGGTTCAACCTGAGTCGGATTTTGCCATGATCGGTGACAATCCCCGCTTGAGGACCTGGAATTCAGGGGATTTTGGCTGGAGGCCACGTCGAACAGAGTTTGGTGGCACCTCAGGATTGTTGGCACCGGCTGGGCAACGGTTGGCAGTGACGCGCCGCGGGCGGTCCCGCTTCGATAAGCGCTGGTCCCCTGGGGGACCACTCGCGGGGTTGGAATGCAGTCCTGGCTGCCGTGATGCCTGGTGCCGGCGTGGACCAAGACTTCGCGTCCGCGGACCACACCTCGGGCGGGTGGGGCGCAGTGGGGGTGGGGCGGAGTTTTGGAATCCCCTTCAATTCAGGGCCTGGTGGCCTTTTTTCCCCGGGCTTCAGGTGGAGCCCAGGCTCTGGCACTGGGAATGCTGAGGGGACGACACATCGACTGTTCGTTTCCCGGGTTCGCGATGGAACCTCCGGCGTAGATCGTCTTGTCGCGAGCGACAGGAACGCGGACGCGTCATGCGTCGTGGCGTGGGAACGATTGGTCGAGTGATGCGAGCCTGAATTCCCTATGAAGCGATTAGTCCTTCCCCTGCTGTTGGCGGCTGGTACGCCGATGATGACCAAGGCGTCCACCGCCTTTGGCGATCTCAACAATTTCGATGTCATCAACGACACCGGAGGCCGTTGTCACGGATTTGAGATTGAGATCGAGGGCGTGCGCAGCACGGACCTCACCTACACCTACGATTGGAACCACTACGGTGCGCCGCGCATCATCCAGGACGACTCGGTCCCGGGCACGCCGCGGTTGCGCGTGCGCTATGAGTCCGTGCGTCAGGCGGACGGCTCGTTCGCGTCCTTCACCAACCCGCAGGACCCGGCCCACCCCCTGACGCCCACCGATGGACACGCGTGCACGGATCCTTCCGTGAACCTTGGGTGTGAGCACTTCGGAGTCGGATTCTACGCGAATCCCGGAACGATCCGCTATTTCTGGTTGGTCGAGGATCCGGCCGCTCCGGGTTCGTTGATGCGCGGGCCTCTGGTCAACGTGGCCACGCCCCAATTCATTTATGTTCCGCCCGCTGCCCCCGGAGCCCCGGCCCAGGTGCAGGTGGTCATGGAGCCGCCGGAAGAGCCGGAAGCCGACCCTGCGCAGTTCGGAACCCCGATCTGGGTGAAGTCGCTGAAGACGGTCCAGAAATCCGGCGAGAAGGTGGAACTGCGCGATCTCCTCACCGACGACGAATCCCGCGACGATGATATCGACTGGGCGGGCGAGGAGGAGATCGAGGTGGAGGTGGAGTGGACGATCTTCCAGAAGCGCCCCGTGGATGATCCCGAAGCCAAGCCCGACGAGATGGAAGGGCAGGACGACCTGCCCGAAGGCGACGAGACCGTGACGCGGCGGTACGAGTTCTACACCTACCTGGGCCCGGTGAACCCGGAGGACGGAGAAGCCAAGTGCGACAATCCCGAGGACTGCCCTGAAGCGATCGGGGCCTATATCGGCGCGCAGATGGCCGCGTTCAACATCGGTATTCCGCTCGGTCTGATCGATCACCTGCAGCCGGGCGAGTTGGGGGAACGGTATGTGGATCGTTCGGTCGTGGTGGGCGGCGACGCTCCCTACCTGATCGAAGTCTCCGGCGGCCGGTTGCCCGAGGGAATGACCCTGGATCCCCTGACGGGGGTGCTGTCCGGAACGCCCGCGGAATCGGGCGAGTTCCGATTTGTCGTCGACGTGATGGATCTGAGCGAGGTCGTCAAAGCGCAGTCCTACGTGCTGGAGATTCGCGAACCCTTGTCGATCGAGAGCCTGGCCGTCCCTGGCGCCCAGGTGGGGGAATCGTTCACGTTCGCGTTCCTCGGAGCCGGCGGCGTGCCGCCCTACTTCTGGTCGGGGACGGGACTTCCGGATGGCCTCCACCTGGGGCAGGACGGAGCGATGACCGGCATTCCCGCCTTGGAAAGCGTCGGCGAGCATCTGCTGGAGGTCTCGCTGGCTGACAGTCGGGGAGTGAAGACCTCGGCCTTGATGCTTCTGGTGGTGTCACCGCCTCCGCCCATTCGAGGCGATGTGGACGGGGATCGGGACGTGGACCGTAACGATTTGTCCCTCATTCTGGCCGCCCGCAACCGCAAGGCGGTCGGGGCGAACGACCCACGCGACCTGGATGGAGACGGGGTCATCACCGTCAAGGACGCCCGGATCGTGGTCACCCTCTTCACCCGGGCCCTTTAACACCATGGCGACGACCGTGGAGTTTCCAACCATCTCGAGCTCTCGAACTCAATCGAATCCCTGAAATCACCATGAAAACACATTCACTCCCTCACCCAGGCCCGCTCCGGTCCCGTCTCACTCGCCTTCTCTGGGCTACCAGCGTGGCGGCGTGCCTTGCCGAACCCGCGGCTTTTGCGGTCAACGTCTCCCTGGAACCGGTCCCCACCTCGGTGACTCTGGGACAGCCGCTGAGTCTGGCGGTGCGCATCTCGGGACTTGGCCACGGGGTCGCGCCTTCGCTGGGTGCGTTCGATCTGTCGGTCGACTATGACGCGGCCCGGTTCCACTTCGATTCCCTGTTGCTGGGGGATCCGGTGCTCGGCGATCTGCTCGGCCCGGTGACGGGCAGCACGGGCGCGGGGACGCATGATCCCCTGGCCGCCCGAGTGAATCTATATGCTGTCTCGCTCGATCTTCCGTCGGATCTGGACGCGGCCCAGCCCGACTCCTTCATCCTCGGCACACTGCTCTTCACCGCGACCGGGGTGGGTTCGGGGATGTTTGGTTTGGCGGACGTGATTCTGGCCGATGCGGACGGGGCGGATCTGCCGATCGACACGTTGCTCGCCGTCACTGTGGCCGTGCGCGATTCCGGCACGGCCTCCGTTCCCGATCAGGGGGCCACCACTAGCGGGGTGGGATTCCTGTTGGGGTTCACCTGGCTCGCGTCACGATGGGCCCGGCGGGTCTGAGTCCGGCGTCCGAACGGATCTGGCAGCGAAGGGGCGCTCGCATCACAGCGGGTGCCCTTTTTTTTCTGCGCCGAGGAGGAGGGCACCCAGTGGAGGGGGAGGGCGAGACTGGCGGGAGCGCGTAGGGCGTGGAGATGCCAGTGACCGACGGGTGGCGTGTGGCCGGGCCGGGGAGAAGGAGATGGCGACCCTAACGGGACTCGAACCCGTGTTACTGCCGTGAAAGGGCAATGTCCTAACCGCTAGACGATAGGGTCGTCCAAAAGCGACGCGCACGATAAGGAGCCGCCGGGCGGTTTGTCACACGATTTCTTCGCCCTCCTGGCGGATGGCGGACCGGGTGGGCCGGGTGCGGTTTGGCGGGACCGGGCGGAAAGAGGTGCGACGCGCGCCACCGCCTCGGGGACGGTCTGGCCTACGGCTCGTCACCAACCCGACGAACTCTTCAGACCTCGGGCGACGCGCGTCGCAAATCGGAACAAAGGGGATGAGGATAACAGATCAGGTCGGATAGTGGACCACCACCAGAAACGCGTCGCAGCCCGCGCGCCCGGATTCATCTGCCACCCAACGCCAGGAGCCGCCCGCCTTGCGCGTGGAACGCGCGCGCACGGGGACGATGTTGACATCCGGATAGAGTTCCTCCACGGCCCGTGAGACTCGGCGTCGGGCCAGTGCCTTGAGTTGCTGCCTGCGTTGGGTGTTCACGCATACGGAAAACGCGTAAAACTGACCGAATCTTACGCCGGGATATTCACCGTTGTTCACCGAGTTGTTCCCAGGGGAACCTTGATCGCGTGCCATGACCGTTGGACCTGCCTCCGGCGCGTTGGTACGGTCCGCGCGAAATCCGCTCGCATGAAGAAAGCTGCTGCCGGTTTGGGATGGTTCTTGGTGGTGGGGCTGGGCCTCTGGGCCTACGTCACCCTGGCCACGCACCTGCACGAACCCGTGAACTCAGCCACGTTGCTGATCGCCGCGGTCTGCAGCTATGCCATCGGATACCGGTTCTACTCCAAATGGCTCGCGGCGCGCGTGCTGGCTCTGGATGACCGGCGTGCCACGCCTTGCGAGGTGCATGAAGACGGCAAGGACTTCGTCAAAACCAACCGCTGGATCGTGTTCGGGCATCACTTTGCCGCGATCTCGGGTCCGGGGCCGCTGGTAGGGCCGGTGCTGGCGGCGCAGTTTGGGTATTTGCCGGGATCGCTTTGGATCCTGATCGGGGTGGTGTTGGGGGGCGCGGTGCAGGACATGGTGGTGTTGTGTGCCTCGATGCGGCGCGATGGAAAGTCGCTGGCCCAGATGGTGAAGGAGGAGATCAACGCGGGGGCGGGGGCGATCGGGTTGGTGGCCATTCTGGCGATCATGGTGATCCTGCTGGCGGTGCTCGCGTTGGTGGTGGTGAACGCTCTGGCGGAGAGTCCGTGGGGCGTGTTCACCGTGGGCGCGACGATTCCGATCGCGCTGTTCATGGGGGGGTACTTGAGGTTCTTCCGGGCGGGGCGGGTGTTGGAGGTGTCGGTGTTGGGGGTGCTGCTGCTCCTGGCCGCGGTGTGGGGCGGGCAGTACGTGCATTCCTCCCCGGAATGGTCGGCCTGGTTCACGTTGCGGGCGGAGCCGCTGGCCTGGGGGGTGATTCTCTATGGGTTCGCCGCGAGCGTGCTTCCGGTGTGGCTGCTGCTCGCGCCGAGAGACTACCTGAGCACCTTCATGAAGCTGGGCACCATCGTGGCGTTGGCGGGGGGTACTTTGCTGGTGCTGCCGCAACTCCAGATGCCGGCGGTGAGCAAGTTCGTCGACGGCTCCGGGTTGGTGGTGCCGGGAGCGGTGTTTCCGTTCTGCTTTGTGACCATCGCCTGCGGGGCGATCTCGGGGTTCCACACCCTCATCGCCAGCGGGATCACACCCAAGATCATCACTCGAGAGACCTACGTTCGGCCGATCGGCTACGGAGCCATGCTCCTCGAATCCCTGGTGGCGATCATGGCGATGGTGGCGGCGTGCACCCTGGATCCCGGGGTGTACCTCGCCATGAACGTGAAGGGCGCGGGGGCCACTCCGGCGGCGGTGGAGGCGGACACCGTGGCGCGGATCGAAAAGAGCGGGTTCACCGTCTGGCGTGCGAGCCCGGGCGCGGGGACGGTGCCGACCGAGCAGCCGGTGACGGTGTCGACAGAGTCCATGCATCGGCTCGCGGATCAGATGGGGGAGAAGACCTTATTTGGGAGGACCGGTGGGGCGGCGACGCTGGCGGTGGGGATGGCCCAGATCTTCTCCACCCTGACCCATGGGCGGTGGTTGGATTTGTGGTACCACTTCGCGCTGATGTTCGAGGCGTTGTTTATTTTGACCACGCTCGACGCAGGGACACGGGTGGGTCGGTACCTGATTCAGGAAGCGATGCGCGGGGTTTTTCCGCGTTGGGGAGACTTGCGCAGTGTGGGGTCGAACGTGCTGGCCAGCCTGCTCATCGTCTCCGGCTGGGGGTGGTTCCTGATCAAAGGCGTGCGGGATCCGGAGGGTGGGATCAAGGCCTTGTGGCCCATCTTCGGCATCGCCAATCAGCTGTTGGCCAGCATCGCGCTTTGTCTGGCCACCACCATCCTGCTGAAGATGCAGCTGCGCACCACGCAGCAAACCGCGCGTGCGCCGGGACGGCCATGGTTGGCGCTGGTGACCGCGATTCCGTTGATCTGGCTGCTGATCGTCACGGTCACGGCCGGAGCGCAGAAGATCTTCCATGAGAACCCGCGCATCGGCTTTCTGGCGGGGGCGCGCGTGACGGACGCACAGCTGCCGGCGTTGGATGAAAAGGTGGCCGCCGCTCGTGCCGCAGGGGATGCCGCGGTCCTGGCGGCGGCGGAGAAGGCACGCCGCGCCAATCGCGTGGCGGCCTCGAATCATCATGTCGACGCCTGGGTGACGGGGTTCTTCCTGGTGCTGGTGGCGGGGGTGGTGGTGTTGAGCGCGCGCGAGTGGCTGCTCTTGGTGGCGCGACGGAAGCTCGCCGAGTTGCGCGAGACCGATCCGGTGTGGTTGCCGCAGTACGCGGTGGCGGAGGCGCACCCGGGGCAGGTGCTGAGCCTGACGGCGCTCGGCTGGGCCTTGTTGCGCGAGTGGAGTGGCGAAGCGGAGTTCGATCGCGTGCGGACGCCCCCGGCGCCACTGCAGCAGAGCATGGCCGGGTGCCGGGCGACCGGGAAGGGGACCAGCGAAGGCCGGGCCTGGGCGAAGTCCGTGGAGGAGCGATACCGCGGCATTCGGCGGTGCTGCTGAACGTGGCCGCGCGTGGCAGGGGCTCGGTCGTCGTTCCGCGGTGGCGGAAGCGGAGACGGGGGGATCCTCGGGTCCTACTCCGGCAACCTCCCTCGCCACCGGATTCCGCCGACTCTGGGGAACAGCATTAACGCAGGCCCTCGCCGCGGGAGCGCGCCCCGGGTGTGGGTGGGGTTGGGGACGGACTGGCGGAGGGGTTGCCCGGACGCGTGGGGGAGGAGGGCGCGTTCTCGCGGAGTTGGGCGTGGATCCAAGTGTGGGCCTGATCTGCCACCTTGGCGAGGAGGAGCAGATCTTCGCGACCGAAGTAGTCGGAGGTCTTCCACTGTTCTCCGTCGCGATAGAATCGGCAGAAGCTGGTGTTGTAACGGACCCCGGCCTCGGTGTCGTTCTTCCAGATGGCGGCTTTGAGGCTGCCGAGGCGGATTTCGGCGGCGGGCTTCTGATTCGGATTCGAGGACATTTCCCCGGATAACGGGAACTCCTCACGGAATCTTACAGCCGTTAGCTGGGCCTGGCCTGAACTCCCCGGGGAGTCGATGCCGGGGCGGGGTGGGGAAGGTGCCAGGCCTCTGCGGGTCAACGTCCGAGCGCCAGGCGTTCGGCGAGGCGGGGGGGCAGTCCGGCGTCGAGGATCTTCTTCTGAGCCTTGGCGATGTCGTAGTCGAGGCGGCGCAGTTCGATGGAGTTATCGACCGTGTCGTAGACCACGTAGGACGCCTTGGGGTTATTGTCGCGCGGTTGGCCCACACTGCCGACGTTGACGAAGTATTTCTTGCCCGGCTCGACACGGAAGCGCGAGTAGGTACCGCCGCGGACCATGGAATCGCGAATGAACGCCACGGGCACGTGGGTATGCCCGAAGAAGCAGAGGGAGGTGTTCTGGTAGGTGAAGCTCGAGGCGGCCTCGAGTTTGTCGAACACGTATTGCCACCGCTGGGGTGCGTCGAGCGTGGCATGCACGATGGTGAAGCTGCCGACCAGTCGGAGGTACTTGAGGTCCTGCAGCCATTTGCGGTCCTCGGGACTGAGTTGGTTGCGGGTCCAGGCGACGGCCTCGAGCGCGAGCGGATTGAATCCTTCAGCGAAGGCATCGTTGGAGCAGTACTCGTCATGGTTACCCTTCACGCAGGGCATGGCCATGTCGCGTACGATGTTGAGGCATTCGCGGGGGCTGGCGCCGTAGCCGACGACATCGCCGAGGCAGACGTAGTGGGTACAACCCTTTTCCTTGGTGTCCTTGAGCACCACCTCCAGCGCTTCAAGGTTGCCGTGGATGTCGGCGATGATCGCGTATCTCATCTCAGAGCCTGTCGGAAAAGTAAGTGGGGCCTGGAGTTCTGGGGTTCATGCCGGGCTTGCGGTTAGGCGACAATTTGGAATCCGCGCAAATCGCCGCGCGGCTCGGATGTTTCCACCCTTTCGGCCCGGATAAGGGGGCCGACGCCGGCGTCACGAATGGCCTGTCGGAAGGCTGCCAGTTCCTCCTCAGTCCCTTCGGCGGTCAGTTCGACGCGTCCGTCGGCAAGGTTCCGCACGGCACCGCAAACGTCAAAGCCCTGCGCCACCTGGCGGGTTGCGTGCCGGAAGCCCACTCCCTGCACGGAGCCTGAATAGAGGACGACGATGCGTTGTCGGCGAGCGTTCACCTGACCGTTTTGGCTCACGTCGTCGGTGCGGAGTGTCCGGAAGTTAGGGCCGAACACGCCGCCTGAAGGCGTGAGCCATGGATTGAACCGGATCCGGGCGCATTCCCTCAACGATTTTGTCGTTGTGCACGGGAACGCACAGCACGGTGGTGAGCGACGGTTCAGGCGCCTCCGTCCGAGCCGGCCGTGCGGCCGATGGACTCGCGAAGGAGTGCCGTGGAGTACTCGCGATTGAGGCGGGCGATGAAGTCGAGGCTGATGCCCTTGGGACAGACGGCCTCGCAGGCTCCGGTGACGGTGCAATTGCCGAAGCCTTCCTCGTCCATTTTGGCGACCATGCCCAGCACGCGCCGGTAGCGTTCCGGCTGTCCCTGGGGCAGGAGGCTGTATTGGGAGACTTTGGCGGAGACGAACAGCATCGCGCTGGCGTTTTTGCACGCGGCGACGCAGGCGCCGCAGCCGATGCAGGCCGCGGCATCCATGGCGCGATCGGCGGCCTCCTTGGACACGGGCAGGGAATTCGCGTCGGGGGCGGCGCCGGTCCGCACCGAGATGAATCCGCCGGCAGCCATGATGCGGTCGAAGGCGCGGCGGTCGGTGACCAGGTCCTTGACGATCGGGAACGGCTTCGCCCGGAAGGGTTCGACGACGATGGTTTCCCCGTCGTGGAAGCTGCGCATGTAGGTCTGGCAGGAAGCGACGAGGCGGTGCGGGCCGTGGGGTTTCCCATTGATCACCAGGGAGCACGTGCCGCAGATGCCTTCCCGGCAATCATGGGCAAAGGCGATGGGTTCCTCACCCCGGGCGGTGAGCGAGTCGTTCACCACGTCCAACATCTCGAGGAACGACATGTTGGGATTGAGGTCCGGGGTCTGATAGGTGCGGAACTCGCCGGGCGAGCTGGCATTGCGCTGGCGCCAGACTTTGAGCGTGACCTTCATGCGGAGGGGGAGCGTCAGGTTGAGGGAAAGGGATGGAACGGCGGCGGGGTGAGGGCGTGTGCGGAGGCTTACTTGTAATTGCGCTTCACCATCTTCACCGCCTCGTAGACGAGCGGTTCCTTGTTCAGGACCGGCTTTTTACCTTCGCCGGCGTATTCCCACGCGGCGACGTAGGCGTAGTGCTCGTCGTTGCGATCGCACTCGCCTTCGGCGTCGATGTGTTCCTCGCGGAAGTGGCAGCCGCAGGATTCGTCGCGATCGAGGGCATCGCGGCACATCAATTCCCCGAGTTCGAGGAAGTCGGCGACGCGATGCGCGTTTTCGAGGGACTGATTGAGGTCGGCGGAGTCGCCGGGGACATTGACGTTGGACCAGAACTCCTCGCGCAGGGCGGGGATTTCCTGGAGTGCCTTCTCGAGGCCGCGCGCGTTGCGGGCCATGCCGCAGTGATCCCAGAGGATCTTGCCGAGGCGCTTGTGAAAATGGCTGACGGGCTGTTTGCCACGAATGGAGAGCAGCTTCTGGATCCGTCCCAGCACCTGCTGTTCCGCCTCGGCAAACTCAGGCGCGTCCGAGGCCGGACGGCTTCCCGGTTTCAACTGGGCGAGGTAATCTCCGATGGTGAAGGGGATGACGAAGTACCCGTCGGCGAGGCCCTGCATGAGGGCAGAGGCTCCGAGGCGGTTGGCTCCGTGGTCGGAGAAGTTGGCTTCGCCCAGGACGAAGAGCCCTGGGATGGAGGACATCAGGTTGTAGTCCACCCAGAGCCCGCCCATGGTGTAGTGCACCGCCGGGAAGATGCGCATCGGGCTGCGATAGGCGTCTTCGTTGGTGATCTCCTTGTAGATGTCGAAGAGATTCCCGTAACGCTCGCGCACGGCGTTCTCACCGAGTCGCCGGATGGCGTCGGAGAAGTCGAGGTACACCCCGAGTCCGGAATCCCCCACGCCGCGTCCTTCGTCGCACACCTTTTTGGCGGCGCGGGAGGAAATATCGCGCGGCGCGAGGTTGCCGTAGGACGGGTACATGCGCTCGAGGTAGTAGTCGCGGTCCTCCTCGGCGATGTCGCCAGGGGATTTGCGGCTGTCCTCCTTCTTTTTCGGGACCCAGATGCGACCGTCGTTGCGCAGCGACTCCGACATCAGCGTGAGCTTGGACTGGTAGTCGCCGGAGACGGGGATGCAGGTGGGATGGATCTGCGTGAAGCAGGGGTTGGCGAAGCAGGCGCCGCGCTTGTAGGCGCGCCAGATGGCGGTGGTGTTGGAGAGCCGCCCGTAGGTGGAGAGGTTGAAGACGTTGCCGTAACCGCCGGTGGCCAGAACCACTGCGTCGGCGTTGTGGCGCGTGACCTTGCCGGTGTTGAGATTGCGGCAGATGACGCCCTTGGCGTGGCCGTTGACCAGCACCACATCCATCATCTCCTCGTGGGGCAGCATCTGAACAGCGCCGGCGCCCACGGTCTTCATCAGGGCGGAGTAGGCGCCGAGGAGGAGTTGCTGACCGGTTTGGCCGCGGGCGTAGAACGTGCGCGAAACCTGGGCGCCGCCGAAGGAGCGGTTGGCCAGGAGGCCGCCGTATTCGCGCGCGAACGGCACGCCTTGGGCGACGCACTGGTCGATGATCTTCACCGACACCTGGGCGAGGCGGTAGACGTTGGCCTCGCGGGCGCGGTAGTCGCCGCCCTTGATGGTGTCGTAGAACAGCCGGTGAACACTGTCGCCGTCGTTCTGGTAATTCTTGGCGGCGTTGATGCCACCCTGAGCGGCGACGGAGTGCGCGCGCCGCGCGGAGTCATGGTAAATGACGCATTTGACCTTGTACCCGAGCTCGGCGAGGGAGGCTGCGGCGGAGGATCCGGCGAGGCCGCCGCCGACCACGATGATCTCGTACTTCCGTTTGTTGGCCGGGTTGACCAGCTTGATGTCGCCAAGATGCTTGGTCCACTTCTGCTCGAGTGCACCCGAGGGGACCTTCGATTCGAGTTTCATGGCGGGAAAGGGGGAGCGCGGAAAAAGGGGGGAGGAGGGTGGGCGGTGGCAGGCTACTGGACGATGCGCAGGTAGATTGCGGCGGGAATGGACGCGTAGCCGGCGAAGATGGCGGCGGCCAGGATCTTGGAAGCGAGCTCCA
>JADLFD010000194.1 GCA_020845805.1 Verrucomicrobiales bacterium
CTTCCTCGCCATCGACAAACGCGGCCGGTTCGGGGCCGCGGGCTCCGGCGCGGGCTTCCCCTTCGCGGTGACCTATCCCGGGTTCAGCCAGGTGCTCTCCAGCGCCCAGGTTCCGGACACGAAGTAAGCGGCTGCCCAGCCCGGATCGCCCGACCCGGCTACCGACGAAGTCGAAAGAAACGCGCACCTAGTGTGCGAGATACCGATACCTCCAGATAGGTACCGCGTTCATCCCGCTCCCGGACTGCCTCCACCTCGACCCATTCCCCTCCCAAACTCACCGCGCTTTCCACCGCGGCGTCATCCGAGCCCGGGCGCAAAGGAAATCGTAGTCGCGCCACTTCGTCGCTTCCCAATCGAGGCGACACTCGCTCAAAGACCGCCCGCCAGGCCGTGTCCGCACGCAGCGCCAGGGCGCGCACTTCGCGCATGCTCAGACTCCGTCCAGCGAAGACAACCTCCTGGATCGAGCCCTCAAAGGACCGGGTATGTCCGTCATGCCCCAGGAATAATCCGGCACCCGCAGGCATATCCAACGCCCCGATTCCGACGCCACCCAGAGTCTCTGTGAACACCAACTGGCCCCCCACATACAGTCGCACTTCGGAACCATCATAGGTCGCTGCCAGATGATGCCAGACCCCGGGCGCTAACTCGAGGTCCGGCCCGTCCGAGCGGGAGGCTACGGCATTCGCCAATCGGAGTCGGGGTCCCCGCGCGCCCAGCTCCAATTCGAACGCGGGAATCCCAGGGTGCTGCGACGGACGCGAGAGTACCGGCATTCCGTTCTCCCCAAATCGATCCACACGCACCCAGCCAGCCACCGTCAGCGCAGGGTCTGGGCGCAACAAGGGGTGATCCGGAACTCGGACATAGTGCCCGGGACGGAAATGAAAAGCCTGTCCCGAGCGACCGGTGCCGTACTCGGCCTCACCCACCCACGTCCCCGGATGCGCTCCTTGGCTGTCGAGCGGATCACCATCCCCCTTCCATCGAGCGACGATACCGCGAATCTCCGGTTGGCTCGAAGCATCGATGGGACTTGTGCCCGCCTGGAATTCCTCGCGATTGGAGAACCCATCCGAATCCGGATCCCCGTTGGGATCGACACCCGTGGATCCGAAGTAGCTCCGCTCCCACGCGTCCGACAGGCCATTCCCATCCCGATCGAGTGTGGAGGTCGGAAGCGAGCTCACCGAAAAAACGGAGAGGTCCGAATCCAACTGGTTCACCAAAGCAAACCGGGCACCAGCCGGCAGCGGTGACAGGCTCACTCGCACCGCACTCCCCAGGCCCACCCCAGGAACAAAGTGCTCCGTGAGCACCGTCAGCGAGGCCGGGAGGCCGGAAGGCGACGAAGACCAGTCGGCAGCAGGGATCGCTCCCAACAGCCTGGCCTGAGTCACTGCAAACGGGTCGGCATCGAAAAGGAGGACCCTACCCGATTGCGCGATCCCGATGCCCGTGTTCAGCAAAGACACCCAACCCATCAAACACATCATCCTCCCGTTCATGGCACCTCGACCTCCCCCGCGGACACCGTGCCGGCCACCTCTCCGTTGGGCCAGAAGCGCACCAGGGAATAGCGATATCGCGCCCCGCTCACCACCGGGGTCCGGTCCAGAAGGACCAGCCGTCGCCGCGAATCGCGCCCGTTCTCACCCTCCTCAAGCAACTCGACCGGAGACTTGCGCACGGCAAAGAATGGATCCGTCAACGCCACCAACGCCAGGTCTCGCTGCGGCAGTTCCGCCCACTGCACCTCTCTCACCCACGGGGACACCTGAATGAGTTCGCCGCTCACCTGAGGATACCAGCGGTTCGTCACCTGTTCGCGGTACAGCACAGCCGGGAAGAGGGATCCCCTTCGGCCTCCGCGTTCGGAATCCTGCAGCGAAAGCAGTGCGCGATTCGGATCATGCTCCGGCACAGACCCTGGCCGATGCACTCCCAGTGCATACCACTCCCCAGCCGCCTCGGTGCTCAACGTCGGCAGGTGTCCCACCACCAAGCCCACGGCACCGGCGTGCAGGTTGGTCGGCCACGCGATCGATTGCGCCGGAAGCCATTCGACAGCCAACTCCGGATTGAATCGCAGGAGTGCGGGCAGCGGCCGCGCCGGCCACGGAACCTCGTCCTCCCCGCGCGAAGGAGTCTCCGGCTTCCACTGGAAAGGGTGGGCAAAGCTGGGTTTGGAGCGCAATTGAAGTCCACCCGCAGGGACACCGAGCGCCGTGACGAAAACGTCGTACTCGATCCCCTCGGTCACCCCAAACACAGCCTCGAATTGCGGTCCGGATTGCGATCCCTCCCTGTCGACGAGCGCGGTAAGCCACCGGTCCTTGACGCGAGCCAGCACCCGCCCCTCCGCCTCGAAAGTGGAAGGCCGGCGGGTCACCGGTCGTCTCGGGGGCGCCACGACCACCCCCGGAGTTCGCGGAGCGTCCTTTCGTTGGGCTCCCTCCCTCGGCACCATCGCCACCTCGAATCGTTGAATGCCGGCGGGCGGGCAGAACCACTTCAGACGCACCGCCGGGTCCCCGCGCGATCCCAGCGCCTCCGGCCGCGCCAGGATCGGCGCCGGCAACGCGCTCGGCCGAACCACGACACAACCCAAAGGGCTCAACGGGCTGGCGTTCCCATGTTCATCCAGGACCTGCGCGAAATAGCACAACCGCGCCGAGGCATCCGGAACCACTTCATCCCTCCGCATCATGCGTCGCCCTCCGGCAGGAACCGATTCAGGCAGATGCGGAAGGGATCCCTGCGCTATCAGACTCAACGGTCCGTCATCCGTCCGACGATAGAGGCGATATTCCCGAGCACGGGCAGGAATCCCCATCCAGAGTTCCAAGGGCTGAATCGCCTCCGATCCCTCCGGGCGCGCCAGATGGGTGCATGGCGGCTTCGCGCCCGCATCGTCGAAGTAGCGATCCAATACCACATATCCGCGATACACGAAGCGTCGCGGATCTTCTCCCCCTCGCAGAAGCGGCTCGTCGACCACGACCACCCCGTTCTCCAAAGAAGCCAACCCCAACCGAACCCACGGGCTGTTGCCCGTGCCGCGCTGCACCAACATTCGTACTCCGGAGAACGAAGGACCACTCAACGCAAGATAGCCTCCCGATTCCGAACCCAACCATTCGAGGTGGTAAGGACCCACCAGGTCGGTCGCAGCCAACGGGTCCTGGGGATCCATATTCATCTCCCCCATCTCGGCGGATTCGAACCTCAGCACGCACACAGCCCCGCTCCCTTCCACTTCTTGTGTGATCCATCCGGACTCCACCCCTTCCAAGCTCCCCACGCGGCATTCCACCCGCAGACGAACCACGGACGTGGCGATCGGAATGCTGGTACGAAGTTCCAACTCTTCGTCGGCGAAGGCCTGCCGCCCCGATTCCAACAGCACCGTTCCGGCAAGGTCCGTCAACCTGAACTCCACCCAGTCAATGCCTTCCCCTCGCCGAACGCACTCCAACCGATACACACGCGTGCCCGGGGGAGGAGTCCCTTCCACCCGCGACTGATCCAGAAATCGGACCAGCGGGCGCGGACAATTGACGCCCAGCCCGCCTTCCGGCGCCTCTGGCGCGTGATGCTCCCGCAGTCCGGTTAGCACAGGCCCCGACATCGGACCCGCCAGGGGCCCACAAGCGCCCTCGCGCACCGTGCGCACGGCATACCAGAACGTTCGCCCCACAAAGTTCGAAGCGGGGAGCAAGGTCTCGTCGGTCCATTCCATACGCTCGGTCGGTTGAGACGCCACCCACGCCACCAGATTGCCAACTCGTGGAACGCCCACGCCCTCCAACTCGGACAGGGAATTCCCCCGGTAGACCTCATAGCCGGCCACTGAATCTGATTCCCCGCCCCGATGAGGTTGCCAGGACAAACGCACGCTTTGGATCGGTCCGGAACTTGAGGCCCAGGCGGTCTCCTCCTGTGCCTGCAACCGGTTGGGAGGAGGAGGTCCCAGAGTCCGGCATGCACGCGCGAACATCGCGGGCGAAGGATGGCCGTCTCGTCCCAACAAGTCCCGCGCCGTGGTCACGTACGCCCATTCAGAGCCCTCACTGAACGCCGAACCTCCCTCGCCGAACCTCCCGTGGTCATCGGCGAGGTAACTTCCCTGGTCCGTGGCAAAATCTGCGACACTGGCCTCGTCGTAGAAATGGTTGATCATCACCGGGCCGGCGTTGACCCGGCTAGCCCTCCCAGAAGTCAGCAACCCACGAAGGCTTTGCGCTGACACTGCACGCCCTGCTTCCCACCCTGATGCACGAGCCTCTTCCGCAGCCACTCGCCAGACGTTGAAGCCCCGGGAGAGAGGCAGTCTTCGGCGCAACTCCGCTCCGGTCGCCCATCGGAGACGGATGTTGAGGTCGCCACTCGCCGTCGAGTCGGGCACTTCCGCCATCGGACCAGGAGCCGGGAGCATGACCGGCACCCCGGCCGCCACCGTCACTCGTCCTACGACCGCGCGCTCCACCCCCCCATCGAGCCAGCGGAGTTCGAACGTCGAATCCCCGGCCCCGACCCCACCCACCCAGCCGCGGCCCAACGCGATGGCCACTGCAGGGTGGACCGAGGCCAATGCCGGTAGCGCCGGGCGGAGGGTCTCCGAGGCGCGATTCTGCACGAGCGCCACCAACCGTTCGGCAAGCGGGGCGTCCCCACTCAATTTCAGCACTGCCGACCAAGCCGCGAGCACTGAATCCAGTTCCGCCGTCCCCAGCCCTAACGTCGCCGTCGCCGCGAGCGCCGCCTCCGCCTCCGCGCGGTTTTCTGCCGGATGAACCACCCACTGCCGCTCGAACGGCGTGGTTGCCCCGGGCCCTCCGGACTTCGAGTAAAGTGCCAAGTTGCGTCCTTCCAGCGCCCCGCTGTCCTCGGCCCCCCAGGTCACAAACGCCAGATCGGACCCCGCGCCATCTCGCGTCACCGTGGCACCCATGACCAGTAAGTCCGTCGCCTGCTCCCCGCGCGACAACCAGGCGGTGGCCAGGCCCACCCACAACAGGAGGGGGAGGGTCCGCATCCCCAGATTGCTCAAGAGGGTCGTCATCTCAGTATTCCACTCCGAAACGAATGCCGCTTCGACTCGCAGTTCCCTCAATCCCAAATCGTTTCTCGAAGGTTTCGCAGACCGGACAGATGCCGAGCTTGGCGCCCACTTTGAGATCGCCGAGGATCGCTCCGGCGGCCGTTCTCGGATCCGCCGGACTGGCCGCGACGGCACCGATCAACTTCAGTTCACCGCTCACGCCAATTCCACACAGCACCTCCCCCTCCACAGCCCACAGCTCGCGTTGCCCGTAGACAAACCGCAGAGATTCCGGATTCGAAAAGTTCCCGCGCACAAACCCGAACCAGCCGTGCACGGCGCGCGCGCGCAGGCTGAGGAGACACGTGGTGGGCACTCCGAGAAGCTTCTCCAGTGGAAACCATCCTCCGGCCGAAAGGTAGTAGCCAACGGGCGCCCCAGTCAGCGTGCCGGCGCCGTCGACGAACCCCACCTCGGGAAGGGAAAGGACGCGCACCACATCGGGGTCGACCGCCTCCAACGGCGACAGTGCGCACGTGCGGCCAAAGAACCCGCTTACCTCCGCGGCGATGCCTTCGAAACTACCCGCCAGACGCGCGCCCAGATAACTTTTCCCGGGGCCAAAGCCCATCAGGAATTGCGCGTCCTTCAGTTCGTAGCCCCCCACCTTCTGCTGGCCGCCAAAACTCAGCTTCCCATCCGCCCCCGTGGGAATCCCTCGATCACTCAGGCTGAGGCGCGCCTCCATCCCCACCTTGAGCGGCGTGGCCGCTTGGTTCCCAGCGAGTCCTGCAGAGCTGCTCGCCGTAGCCCCAAACGTGATCACCCCGCCCGCGATGGACGTCCCAGGGCACGCGGTGACAACCGGCAACGCATCCGCAGACTCATAGAGCACGAAGGCATCGAAGTGGAGCGGGTTCTTCGGGTCCGGAACGTTGAGCTGGAAGTGCCCATCCAGGCGCGCCTCGTGCAAAGAGTCCCCATTGATCCGCGCATGCCCATGTAATCGCGCCGCACCCACCGAGTCGTTCAAGGCACCGAGCGCCGAAACAAACTCCTCTGAAGGCCCCAGCCCCGCTGCTCCCCCGATGCCGCGTTCGCCCAACTCGCGCACCGCACCCAGCACTTGGTCATTGAGGTTGGCAAACCATTGGTCGAGTGACTGCCGAAAGATTCCCCGCGCGCCGGCGAACCTGGAACGCAGCACAAAACCCACCTCGCGGGGGATGAGGGAACCATAGAATTGTTCCTCCAAAATCCGCTGCAGCTCGCGCTTGATCTGGGCGGGTTCCCGGTCTCCGACCACACCTCCCGTCACCTCCGCCAGCTCACCCACGCGGGCGCACAGTTCGGCACGCGCCTTCTTACCCAGCTCGAGGAGTGCCCCAGCCTCCGTGACGGCCTGGTCCAACTGCCCGAAGAGACTGTCCCCTCCTTCGCGGAGCCCCCTCTGCGCGGTAGCCAGTTGCCGGTCCACCTCGGATAACTGCGCCTCGATCTCCGCATACACCGGTTCGAGCTGGGTCACATACTCCGCAAGCAGCTCGTCCAACAGTTGACCCGCCGAGTTGGCGATGACCTCACCGAGAACGGGAGGATCCAGTTGCTCGCGAAGGAGTCGCTTGGAGATCTCCTGCACCACGAATCGCGAGGGCGCACGCCCAGGCCCCGCCGACCGCTTTGCCAGAATTGACTGGAGGCTCGACACACCGTCCCGGGCCTCGGTCAACGCGCGATCCACACCGCGCGCCAAACCCCCGACCTCATTCGTCCCCTCCAACAGTGCCACCATGGCATCGCGAAGGAACGCATCGGACAAGCGGCCGCAGAACTCCGCCTTCAGCTTGGAAGCCACTCCCTGACCCGCGTCCTCGGCTTGGACGAGGTGCTCATAGAGGAGCTCCACGACCGGGGCAAAGGCCTGCCTGAGCGGCGCATCGAGCATTTCGTTGAGACGGTCCCGCACGAGGTCGTCCAGCCTCTCGATCGCCCGGCTCAGGCGTACGGTCTGCGCGGCCTCCCCCATCGCGCTTTGCAGCGCGTTGCTCACGCTGCCGAACACCCCCGTCCGCCCCTCGACCTCCTCCAACAGCAATTGTTCCGGATGGAATCTCGGCAGGCCTTTGAATTCGGCGGCGAATTGCACGTCGGCCCGCTTCCCGGTCATCTGCCTCAATTGTCGACCCACCTCGAATACCAGAAACGCCGAGGGCGGCTCTTCGAATGAGGTAAATCGGCGGGTCAGAGGCTCCCACTTCAAAGCAAAATCAAAGCTCGTCATTCCCTGCCAAAGCTTCTGCGCACGCGGATGGAACCGTGCTCCTTCATGATCCCGATACGACTCCGCGGTCAGTCCGAGTTCGGCAGGGAAACCGCGGTTTGCCGCATCGAAACTCTGGGATTCGAACGGCGAGCGACCCGCCTCCAACCAAGCACGGCCTGGCGGAGTTGGCGAACTGTCCAAGGCATTCCAGCCGCCCGCCAAAAAGGTGCCGGCGCCCCCCTCCCCTGGCACCAGCAGCACCTGGACACGGGGATCCTCGAAAAAGGGTACGTCCAGCCGACCGAAGAAGGTGAGGAATCCGCGCTCCGGTCGACCCGCACTCCGGTGCCGATTGAAATAGGCGCGGCTCAGACCATGGAGCGGGTAAGTCCCCGAGTCCGCAGCGCGTAGAGCGAATTGCCCCGGGAGCATCAACCGTGAGTCGATCGGGCTCCCATCCGCGGCGGTCGCCAAATCGCCACTGGCACCATCGAACGCAAGCAATCCATGCACCGGCTGGACAACCTGCTCCAACACGATTGTCGCCCCCACCACCAGGAACCCTTCCTCCGAGGCAGAGCATGACGGCGCTGAATCCGGGCGCCTGAATTCGAGGGTGCGCGGGGTGAACTCGGTCACCCAGTAGTGAAGACGCCGCAGCCCTGTCTCTCCAGGAAGCGTGGCGTCCGCCAACTCGCCCAGACAACGGAATCGCAACCGTTCAAAGGGCAGGCGAAATCCGGCGGGCTCGCGCACCGTCAGTTCCCCCGCGGTGCGCGAGTCGACGTTCTCCCCACTAAGAAATGCCAAGCCAAATCCACGGAATCGCATGGGAAAACCATAGATCTCGAGTTCCCCCGGAAACGCCGAAGCCTGCACGACCCCGTTCACGCCGGACGCGCGAAGGTATAATTTGGTGTTGCCTCGAAGCGGATACGCGCCCGTCGGCTTCCCAGCGAGAAGGCTTTCGCCGGTGTGCGATCCCGTCTCCACGCGAAAGTTGAGTCCAGCGTAGTTTGCACGACCCTCCAAGTAACTCTCGGTTCCAGGCCGTTCGACACGTGCCGCATTCCCAGGCTCCCCACTCCCGGAGAGCAGCAACGCCGCGGCGCGCTGCGCCGGTTCGAGGTTCCCTGCCTCCCGCAAGGCCACAAATCCCGGCACGTACAAGGCGGCGGCAGCGAACGCTCCCACGCGGTGGGTGTACTGTCCCGACATGGACCCACCCCAGCTCACGCTGGTCGGCGCTCCAGCCACCTCTCCCAGGCCACGCAGACCGCCCTGGGAATCTACGGACAGCCGCCCCTCGGGCACGCGGATGGAGATGCTCCCCGGGCTGGTACCCCCCGGACAATCCCCCGTGGGGCAATCGCGCACATAACTCAGCTGGCCTGGGCGCAACGGGTCCAGGTCCACGCTGCTGACCGCCTCCACCACCTCCGCGCTGCCCAGATCGAGGCGAGCTCCCAGGACCGGCAACTCCACTCCCAGGGGAAAGTGAGGTCTGTAGTCCGTCGCGGCCGCCGAGACGGAGACGTCGATTCCCGACCCTTGGTCTGACCGCTGACTCATCACCAGCGCCGCGCTGGCAGATCGCGCCTCGCGTAGGTACTGGTCGTTTCCCGGCCTCCGATCGTCTCCATGGACCACCAACCCGGCCGTCGCTGCGCCGACCAACTCCTCCAGTCGCCCCAAGTCCGCCGCATGCACATACGTCGCCTCTCCCGCTGCCCATCTCAGTTTCCCCTCCCGCACCAGCCAGACCACTTCGGAGCATGCCACCCGCACTGGGAGTCTCTCATGGTGTACCGAAAACGCAGCCGCACCCTCCTCGGCGGCGGTGCGCCGATACTCAGAAGCCAGGGGCGCGAGACCCTGATCAAGTGGACTCTCCCCAAAATTCAGATGGTTGCGCAGGACCAAGTCGGTCGAGCGTGTCGAAAAACCCGCACCAGCGGGCAGATGGACCGATATCTCCTCCGCCGAGGCCCCTTCCGCATCGAGTTTGGGTTGAGTCCGCTCCAGAACCAATCCCGCCACATTCCCGAACGAGGACGATTCCCCCCGCAGCCAGACTTGCGCCGCCGTCGGGCTGGGGCGAAAGAAAGCATCCCCGTTCGCATCCACCTCCACGCGCAGCGGCGACCCATCCCCGAAAGTGGCCTCGGTCAACCCCGTGATATGCCCCGCGCCCGCAGGGATCTTAAGCCGAGTTGAAAGGATTCCCCCGGCCTCAATGGCTTCGGCGGCGGCGTCGTTCTCCACCTCCAGGTACCGCGTCTCGATCTGGCGCGCGCCTTCACCAAAGTACAGTCGACCACTCAGCACGAGCAGCGGTGTGGACAGGCTCTGAAGCGTCCCATCGACGATCTCCCCTCCGTCGGCCTCTCGATGCGAGAGATCCACACGCACCGTATAGAGCCGATCCATTCTTAATCCCGCACCTGCCGCGGGCACCAAGGACACGTCTCTCCACCAGATCTGAGTATCCGGACCACCGTCCGCGGATCGGCTGGCCATCACCCGGTCCTGTTCCACCTCCGGCCGCGCCAGAGGGATCTTCTCACCTGTCCCCTCCTCGTGCAGCGACACCCTGAGCCGGAAGGGAACTGCCACCTCACTCGCCGCCTCCGCCGAATCATCCAGCCGCTGAGCCCTGACGACCACCCGCACGTTTCCCGCAGCCTCCCCGCCGATGACCGCCGAGGACTTCACCAAGACCTCCTCCAATGAGGCCGTGACCTTCCTCTCCCCGGCCAGACCGGCCGGCCCTAGCACCCCGCGAACCAGGCCCCAACCCCCACTGAGCTCGATTGAACCGGCAAGGCAGGGCACGCCCCACCAGCACAGGAGGAGCAGGCAAAGTCGCGACCGCGCCGGAACTCGGCTCATCCCTCACAAAGAGCGATTTCCCCATCTCGATTACAGAAAAAGTCATCCCCGAAATCCGGCACCCCTCCTTGTTCCCGCCTCCCCCTCACCACGCAGGATCTCGCAGGGCCCTCGCCCTCCATCAGCGATGAGGGACGCCCGCCTCCCAGGAGGGAGCCCTGAGTACCCGCATTCGGCCACCGTGCACTCGCACCGCCAGTGCGTCCCCGGCAGGCGAAAACGCGAGCCACTCGTCGGTGTCGGGGAGGGCAATCGCGGCGACTTCCCGCCGGGTGGGAAGATGCCAGAGACGAAGGCCGTGACCATACTCCCCGGATGCCAGCGTGACGCCATCAGGAGCAAACGCCACGGAAGTAACCTCCGACCGATGGCCTCGAAGCGTCTCCCGCAACCGGCGGCTCGGCACATCCCACAGCTTAATCGTCCCGTCGACGCTCGCCGTCGCCAGCAGCTGGCCGTCCCACGAAAAGGCGGCGTCTTTCCCCATGTCGGCATGGGCACGCAAAGGAGTCAGGTCTCCCTCCAGCACCGTTCCCAAAAGGAACCCCGGTTCCCCTAAGGTCACCGCCATGGACGAGCCATCACGGCTCAGGGTGATGCGCCAGGGAGTTGCGCCACCGCGTCGCTCGTGCCGCACCCGCCTCCCAGTGGCAACCTCCCAAACCGAAATCCTCCCACCGTCGGCTCCGCCCGCCATCCACCTCCCCGATCCCTCCGTCGCCCAAACCGACGGGCTAGGTTCCCCTGGCACGTGCTCCAGGGTCCGCCATCCGGTTCGCCACCCAGTCCTTTCCACCTCGGCCAGTTCGAACCCGGAAGCCGCGAGGACATGATCCGGACTCGCGGCGAATCCGATCGAATCAGGGACGGGCACGAACCGGCTCATTCCTCCTTCTGCCTCCGAGAGGTCGTGACACCAGGCCCCGTTGGTCTCACCTGTCGCGGTGGTCAGAAGCCACTTGCCCTCGGAGGAAAAGGCTGCCGGGGAATAGGGCCGCGCCTCCAGACTCCCCTCTTCCACTGGCAGGGCGGTCGTCCACAACAGCACTCCCCGGTCCTTGCCACCACTGGCCAGCCAGCGGCCGTCCGGTCGAAACGCCACACACCAGACCTCCCCCCCGTGCCCTCTCAAACGGCCCGCGGACGCGAAGGTCCCGAGGTCCCACAACCGAATTGTCTGGTCTGAGGCCCCTGTCGCCAGCCAGCGACCGTCCGGGGACACCGCCGCACCCCAGGTCGCCGCGCGATGACCGACCAGTCGTCGGGGAGTCCCGCCCGGCATATCCAAATCCCAAACCCGCACATCCGAATCAAAGCCCGTCCCCACCAACCGCTTGCCATCCACCGTGAAGGTGAACGCCCAGACCGGTCCTTCCGAAGGCCACCTCCTCTCCTGCCCGGCCGGTGCGCCGACGCGCCGCACCCAGATCCATTCGCCAAACTCCGTCCCTGCCACGTGTTCGCCATCCGGTGAAATCGCCACCAATCGAGACTCGCCCATCGTGCACAGCGGATCCCCCTCGTCCCCGTATACCCGAACTTCACCCAGACTTGGATTCTCCGACCAGCTGTAGGGATCCCCTTCGCACACCACCCAACGCCGCCCGTCCCGGCTCAAGCCCGCGCTGCGTCCCGGCACCTCGCTCACGACCACCGAGCGTTCCACATCCCAAATCCGAACCCGGCGATCGAAATGCACCGCCAGGAGTCGTCGCCGATCCGGAAACCAAGCCACCTGCCGCGCTCCCTGGCTCGCCAATACTCGAGCCGACACCAATCCACCCGTGCTTCCCACCTCCCAGAGCCTCAGGTCCTCACCCACAGTCTCGGAACCGACGCTCCCGCTCGCCAGCCAGCGTCCATCCGTGGACCAGGCCATCGAACCGACGATCCAAGGATGAACCCCCAACTCCCGGCGTTGGTCTCCCGCACTGCGGTGGCTCAACCAGCGCCAGGTAAAATCCCCCTCTCCCCGGCCCGGCTTATGGGCCTGAAGCAACTCGCGTGCGCGTCCCAGATCCCCATCCTCCAAAGCCAGCGACGCCAGACGCAGATCCGCCGCGTACAGGTTCCTCCGGTTCTCCCTTGCCTGCCACCAAACCGCCCAGGTGCCCAGACCCAAGGCCAGAAACAACGCGACAATAAGACAGGCTAGGGCAGGACGCCGACGGCACCACAGCCAGGTGCGGTCCATCCCGCTCACGGCCCGAGCCTCGATCGGACGATGCTCCAGAAACGCGCGCAGGTCCGCCGCCACGGCCCCCGCATCCACATATCGACGCCGCGGGTTTTTTTGCAGGCATTTCAGGCAGATGGTCTCGAGATCCAACGGTACGACCGGATGCAATCGCCTTGGCGGGACGGGATCATTGTGCAGGACCTGGGCCAGGGTCGCAGTGAGAGTGACGCCCGCGAAGGGCGGCCGTCCCGTCAGAAGATGATATAACAAAGCGCCCAGGGAATAGACGTCGGCCCCAAAACCAGCCGCGCCGCGTGAGGGATCCGCCTGCTCCGGAGGCAGGTACCCAGGCGAGCCCAACACCTCCCCTGTCCGCGTGACACTGTCCCCTGCTCGCCCTTCCCCATCCAGGAGCTTCGCCAGCCCGAAATCCGTCACCCGCGGCTGGTCCTCCATGTCGATCAGGACATTCGCAGGCTTCAAGTCGCGATGAAGAATCCCGACTTCATGCGCAGCCCCTACCGCTTCGGCCACCCCCAGGAGGTAACGCGCCGCTCGAGTCGGTTCAAGGGGTGCGCCATCCGACAGCTCCGCCAGACTTCGGCCCGCCACCAACTCCATCGCCAGAAATGCATGACCTTCGTCCTCCCCCACATCAAAAACCGTCACCACCAGTGGGTGCCTCAGGGCCGCCAAGGCGACCGCTTCCCTGCGGAATCGTTCACGATCCGCGGCACTCGCCCACGGTCCCAAGCGCAAGACCTTGAGGGCAACCTCCCGCTCCAGGCCCGCTTGCCTCGCGCGGTACACGATCCCCATGCCGCCGCGACCAAGTTCCTCGAGCAGTTCATATTTCCCCACGCGCCCCGACGGCTCCCCGACTTCTCCCGCCAGCCCCACCCCGGTTCCACCCCAGGTTGCCTCGGCGAGGCAACTCGCACAAAACCCCTCAATGCCTCCGGACCTTCCCAGATCGCAGCCGCATCCCGCACATCCACTGGCCGGTTCACCCACACTCATGTGCACCTCCGATGTCAGAGAGCCGTGGCGACATTCCGATTACACGCCAACTCGCATCAAAACCTTGAGCAGATGATGAAGTTCTCCCTCAATTTCATCCGGGTTCGAGACGGTTTGAGCCACTTCCGCGCGTACCAGGCGCCGGTACCGCTGCCGCAAACGATGCACTGCCACCGCCAGCGCGCCCTCACTCATTCCCATCGCGGGCCCAGCCACAGCGTACTCGCCCGGCCGCGCCTCGGCTGCCAGCCATCGGCGAATCCCCTCAAATAAACCCCCGTTGCCCGACGTCTCGTACTCCCGCCTCAACGCTTGTGCCGCCCGGCTCATGACGGTCTCCGCCCACACCCTGTCGTACACCAGTTCCGGAGCCTCCAGCCGTTGCCAGGCCGTCTCACAGCGTTCCGCCACTCCGGGTTCGTCCCAAACCAAGGGCACCTCACCCTTTCCCCGTCGTTGCGCGCGGTCATGCCGATGCGACGCCAAGGTGTAATGTCGCAGAGAGGCCACCAGGAAACTGCGAAACCGTCCCTTGTCGCGGGCCACATCCCGCAAGTACCCAAGCGATAGAAACCGCTCGAAGAATCCTTGAACCAAATCCTCCGCGTCCGGCGCGGAATACCCCTGACGTCGGAGCCAGGCATACAAAGGCGGCCAATAGATTTGGCATAGCCTTCCCATGGCCTCCTGCGCCCGGGTGTCCGCTTCATCCCGGGCGCCCAGAACCAAACTCCAGTGCGTCGTGGCAAATGCTTCCTCGGGCATGGTCGGAAGGTCGTCGCATCGTCACCGTCCGACCCTGCCACCCGCAAGTGCCAAAGCCCCCGCCTTCAACCCAGATCAAACACCAGCACCTGGGACGGTTGAGACGCCTGCACACGCAGGGAGGTTTCTTCCGTAACGGCGACCGCGTCCCCGGCCGCCAGGGCCACGCCATTGAGGGTCACCGCGCCTTCC